>CAIQLE010000354.1 GCA_903872555.1 uncultured bacterium | reverse complement strand
CGCTTCAATACCTAGTGTTGTACCTGCCAGCAGCGACAGACTTTCGAGCGAACGGGCGATGCCTTCAAAGCTGCGAGGTTCACTGTCAAATACGACGAAGCCTAATTCACGCAAGCGCTGCAACTGACGGGCATTGTTTCCGCTGCTCCAGGCAAGGATGAGATCGGGTTTGAGCCCAACAATGCGTTCAAGGTCTAGCTGCATACTGCTGCCTACGGAAGGCAGCTTGCTGGCCTGTGCAGGATAGTCGCTATAGGAAGACACACCGACCACTGCATCACCTGCGCCTGCAGCAAACAATAATTCAGTGGTGTGGGGTGCGAGGCTGACGATGCGTCTGGCTGGTGCGGGCAAAGTAATGCGATGACCACTGTCATCCATTGTCGTGATGGCGGTACTAGTTGTGATGGCAGTGTTGGATGTGGCAGCAGTGCTTGTAGTGGCGGCAGCGAAAACAGCAGGTGACACAAGGCAGACCATCAGCGCTGCATTCAGCAGGCAAGGCCATCTACCTTTGCGCATCATATTTCCAGATTGTCGATCAGGCGCGTACGTCCCAGTTTTGCCGCTGCCAGCACCACCAGTGCTTCATTCTGCGCCAGATCACCCGCGGTGGGTGCTTGTAGATCAATGCGCTTGCGTATGGAAATGTAATCCGGATTCCAGCCACGTTCAGCCAGTCTTTGCATAGCAGCCTGTTCCAGCGAAGTCACATCCAGATTGCCCGCACGTACAGTCTCTGCCACAGCGGTGAGTTCACGATACAGAACAGGGGCTTCGCTTCGTTCATCGGTGGACAGATAGCCGTTACGTGAAGAGAGCGCGAGCCCATCTTCAGCGCGGAAAGTTTCAGCCGCAATGATTTGCGTTGGTAGCGCAAATTGACGCGCCATATTCCGGATGATCATCAGTTGTTGATAATCTTTTTTGCCGAACACAGCCACACTGGGCTGAACACAGGAAAATAATTTCAAGACCACCGTAGTCACACCGGTGAAAAAGCCGGGACGAAACTCACCCTCAAGCGTGTTGCCCAGATCATTCGGTGGTTGCACGCGGAATTCCTGAGGCTCGGGATAGAGATCTTTCTCTGTCGGAGCGAATAAGACGTAGACGCCTTCTTTTTCCAGTTTTTCAATATCGGCAGCGAAGGTGCGCGGATATTTATCAAAATCTTCATTCGGGCCAAACTGCAGCCGGTTCACGAAAATCGACGCCACCACCGGATCGCCGTGTTTGCGTGCCAGTCGCATCAGCGACAAATGACCTTCGTGTAGATTGCCCATGGTAGGTACAAATGCAGTACGCAATTGACCGCGTAACTGGTCGCGCAATTCCGCAACGGAGGAAACAATTTTCATGAATGATTCCGGGCTATGAGTTCAGGTGCCGGCACCCGGGTGCCAGCAGTCGATCAGAGAAGAGGCTCAGGTAGTCGAATAGGCCAGACGCACATAGATAGGTGCATAGGGCTCGGCCTGCGTGATTTCAATCAGGGTTTCTTTGGCCAGTTCCAGCATGGCGATGAAATTGACCACCACCACCGGTACGCCACGCGTAGGGTCAAACAAATCCTGGAATTCAACAAACTTGGATGTCTGCAAACGTCTCAATATGGCGGTCATGTGTTCACGCACGGACAGCTCTTCGCGCGAAATCGTGTGTCTCGCCGTCAGCTTGGCGCGCTTTAGCAGATCCGTCCATGCGCCTTGCAGGTCCACCACATTCACATCCGGGAAGCGCGTGACGACTGCCTGATCGACATAAATCTGCGTACGTACAAAATCACGTCCCACTTGAGGCAGGGTATCCAGCTGGAATGCCGCCAGTTTGATTTGTTCATACTCGAGCAGTCGGCGTACCAGTTCAGCACGCGGATCCAGCGGCTCTTCACCTGTGTCGGTTTTTTTCGCGGGCAGCAGCATGCGCGATTTGATCTCGATCAGCATGGCGGCCATCAGCAGATAGTCGGCAGCAAGCTCGAGATTGCGTTTGCGAATTTGCTCTATGTATTCAAGATACTGGAGCGTGACCGCGGCCAGTGGAATATCAAGAATATTGAAATTTTGTTTGCGAATCAGATACAGCAGCAGATCCAGCGGGCCTTCAAACGCTTCCAGAAACACTTCGAGCGCGTCTGGCGGTATGTAAAGATCATTCGGCAGCTTGAACAGCGGCTCACCATACAGCTTGGCAAATGCGACACCATCGATGACGTCTGGTGTGCTGTCCACTGTAGTGTCGGTCAAAGTATTCACGATGGATTAATGGCTCTGATAGACATAGGCTTGCTGCTGCACGCGTGAATCTTTGGTGCGGCGCATGTCATCCAGATCGATCTTCTCTTTGTCCCACAGGCGTGCGCGTCCGGCCAGCTGTTGCGCTTCCAGCTGCGGGTTTTTCTGTTTCAGTTCATCGACGAACCGAGTGAAGTCGGAGACATACCCACTATGCTGCTTGAAAAGACTCATGGCTTAACCTGCTGAAATATGACCGCTTATTTTAACCCGCCGGCCTGTTCGTCCTAGCGAATCCGCATCCCCGGCTTGGCACCTGGCCAAGGTTCAAGGATATAAATACCGGG
>CAIQLE010000353.1 GCA_903872555.1 uncultured bacterium | reverse complement strand
CGCGCTGTTGATGTGGTTTTTGTAATCGGACCTAATAATGATCCTGGCATGATCGTTCGTTTACAGAAGCAATGTGATGAAAAAAACCTGAAACTGCTTGTTATCGGTGATAGCGTCGGCCCTATTCCTCTGAGCAAAATGCCAGACAAATTAAAAGATAAGACAGATCAATGGACACAATTTTTTGTTCAGGCGCATAGCACAGGTAATCAGGGAGAAAATCTAAAATTACAAACTGGCAAAGAACAAAATAATACGAGTGACCGCAGTAATAAAGAAGCCAGCCAAATTTTTTCAGCGATTCAAAATGTCAAACCCATAGGGGCATCTGAGGGCATGCATCCTAACTATGTCACCCATGTCTATACGTGCTACGGTGGTACTGCCGAGAAAAGCATACACAGCAGCACCGATCCCCTTTTAAAAAATTCGCCCTTTATTCTGCATGCGGCGAGCAAGCACTGCGTATTGAACAGACGTTCTGGTGAAGATATGCTGGCGCAGGTCGGCTATTTGTCCCGCTGCAAAGACGGCGGATTTGCGCCACTGCCAGCGGCGCAACTGGCAGAAGCCGCATTCAGGTCACCAGAGTCTGCGCGTCTGGTGGTGGCTGGCAAAAAAACTGAAGATAAAGGACGTGTACTGATGCCCGCGACCAAGGGACCAGAGCAATCAGGTGAAAGCTATATAGCGACCCGGTTTGCAAAAATGAAAGAGAATGCGGATTCTGTGGGTATGAAAGAGGAAGCCCGCATCTTTTCAGTCTATGAGCGGCAGTTACAGGCCGGCACCGCACCATTGTTATCGGAGCTGACAGAAAATGCTGCCTGGTCACTCGCACTTGACCATGGAAATCTAGAAGCAGTTCGCAAATTTCTTGAAATTCGACCTGAACTGATACATGAAAACAGCGGAAAGACGCTCAGCCTGCCTTTTAATGCCGCATTTCTGGATCATCCACATATGCTGGAATTTTATGTTGAAGACCACAAACTTGACCTTAACGCCAAAAACAATAAGGGCAAGAGTTTAATGATGACTGCCATTGAATCTGACTCATGGGGTGTCATCGACTATTTGCTGGAAAAAAACGTCGACCTGTCGCCCAATGCTGAAGGACTTTCCGCACTGTCTTTAGCTGGACAAATTGGAAATATGAAACTGCTACAGAAGCTTGTAGAGCATATGAAAAGTCATACCGATGGTAATACCTTTAAATCAACGCTGGAGTCTGCGATCACTGCGGCCAGAAGTCATAATAAAACTAAGGCACTCAAGTTCCTTGAAACAAGTCTCGCTGAATTGAATAATTCAAAGTAAGTGGTCGCAAAAAAAACCACCCCTGCGGGTGGCTTTTAGGGCAAGCGCGGTGTGCGCATTTTCGCGCACGCCGTATGATGCCGATAGTCGTCGAAATTGCTTAGTTCTTCGATTGGTCGACCATTTTGTTTTTGGCGATCCAAGGCATCATCGCACGCAGCTTGGCACCCACCTGCTCAATCTGGTGCTCAGCATTCAGACGACGACGTGAAATCAGCGTAGGTGCACCCGCCTTGTTTTCAAGGATGAAGCTCTTCGCATACTCACCGGTCTGAATGTCTTTCAGGCACTGACGCATGGCGTTCTTGGTGTCTTCGGTCACGATACGTGGGCCGGTGACGTACTCGCCGTATTCTGCGTTGTTCGAGATCGAGTAGTTCATGTTGGCGATGCCGCCTTCATAGATCAGGTCAACGATCAGTTTCAGTTCATGCAGGCATTCGAAATAAGCCATCTCTGGGGCATAGCCGCCTTCAACCAGCGTTTCAAAACCAGCCTTGATCAGTTCAACTGCACCGCCGCACAACACAGCCTGTTCGCCGAACAGATCGGTCTCGGTCTCTTCGCGGAAGTTGGTTTCGATAATGCCGGCACGACCGCCGCCATTCGCCATCGAATACGACAGGGCGATGTCACGCGCATGGCCTGATTTGTCCTGATACACAGCGACCAGGTGAGGCACGCCGCCACCCTGGGTATAGGTTGCACGCACAGTGTGGCCAGGTGCTTTAGGAGCGACCATGATCACATCGAGGTCGGCACGCGGCACAACCTGACCGTAATGCACATTGAAGCCGTGAGCGAAGGCCAGCACAGCGCCCTGCTTTGCATGAGGAGCGATGTTCTCGTTATAGACCTGAGCGATGTTCTCATCGGGCAGCAAAATCATGATGACATCAGCTGCTTTGACAGCATCGTTGACTTCAGCGACCTTCAGGCCTGCTTTTTCAACTTTGGACCAAGAGGAACCGCCCTTGCGCAGACCGACAGTCACTTTGACGCCTGAGTCATTCAGGTTCTGTGCGTGTGCATGACCCTGTGAGCCGTAACCGATGATGGCGACGTTCTTGCCTTTGATGAGGGAGAGGTCGCAGTCTTTGTCGTAGAAAACTTTCATGATTTTTCCGTAAATGAATGTGAAATGTTATTCGAGTGAGCGAATGGCTTAGTGGTGTATCAGTATCAGACCTTCAGTATGCGTTCGCCGCGACCAATGCCCGAGCCGCCGGTACGGACGGTCTCAAGTATGGCTGTGCGATCGATCGCATCGATGAAGGCGTCCAGCTTGGATTTATTACCTGTTAATTCAATGGTGTAAGTCTTTTCTGTGACGTCAATGATGCGTCCGCGGAAAATATCCGTGGTGCGCTTCATTTCTTCGCGTTCCTTACCGACGGCGCGCACTTTGATGAGCATTAGCTCACGCTCGATGTGGGCACCCTCAGTCAGGTCGACGACCTTGACGACTTCGATCAGACGGTTCAGGTGCTTGGTGATCTGTTCGATCACATCATCCGAGCCGCTGGTGGCGATAGTCATGCGCGACAGGGTGGGATCTTCGGTCGGCGCGACGGTCAGGGTTTCGATGTTATAGCCACGAGCAGAGAACAGACCCACCACACGTGATAAGGCACCGGCTTCGTTTTCCAGCAGGGCAGAAATAATATGACGCATTACAGATCCTCCGAGCCGAGCAGCATTTCAGTCAGGCCCTTGCCTGCCTTGACCATAGGCCAGACGTTTTCGTCGCGATCGGTGATGAAGTTCATGAACACCAGCTTGTCTTTCATGGCGAAAGCATCACGCATGGCGCCGTCAACATCGCCGGGCTTGGTAATCGTCATGCCGACGTGGCCAAAGGCTTCGACCAGTTTGTCAAAATCAGGCAGGGAATCCATATACGACTCGGAATAACGTGAGCCGTAATCAATCTGCTGCCACTGACGGACCATACCCAGATAACGGTTGTTAAGCAGGATGATCTTGGGTGTCAGATGATATTGCTTGCAGGTGGCGAGCTCTTGTATGCACATCTGTATCGATGCCTCACCCGTAACGCAGGCCACGGTGGCATCCGGATTGGCCATCTGCACGCCCATCGCGTAAGGCAGGCCCACGCCCATCGTGCCCAGACCGCCGGAATTGATCCAGCGACGTGGCTGATCAAAACCGTAATACTGCGCTGCCCACATCTGATGCTGGCCCACATCGGAAGTGATGAAGGCATCGCCTTTGGTTACTTCCCACAGTTTTTGCACCACGGATTGTGGCTTGATCACTTCCGTCGAAGTCGGATATTTCAGGCATTCACGCTTGCGCCACTCGTTGATCTGCTTCCACCATTCACCAATCGCGTGAGCATTCGGTTTGGTTTCTGCTGCATCGAGTTGCGCCAGTAATTCCTGCAGCACGTCTTTGACGTTGCCGACGATGGGCACATCAACTTTCACGCGCTTGGAAATCGATGAAGGATCGATGTCGATATGGACGATCTTGCGCGGACTGCTGGCGAAATGTTTTGGGTTGCCGATCACACGGTCATCGAAACGCGCACCCACAGCGATCAGCACATCGCAGTGCTGCATGGCCATATTGGCTTCGTAAGTACCGTGCATGCCGGGCATGCCAACAAACTTGTCGCTGGTAGAGCGATAGCCACCCAGACCCATCAGGGTATTGGTGCAGGGATAGCCGAGCTTGTCGACCAGCTGATTCAATTCAGGTGCCGCATTGGCGAGGATCACACCACCGCCGGTATAGATCATGGGGCGTTCAGCTGTCAGCAGCAACTGCACTGCTTTGCGGATCTGGCCTGCATGACCTTTGTCTACCGGCTTGTATGAGCGCATCTCCACTTCTTGCGGATACTCGTATACATGCTTGGCAATGGTGATGTCTTTGGGGATATCCACCAGCACAGGGCCGGGACGGCCGGTGCTGGCGATATAAAAGGCTTTCTTCATGGTCTCTGCCAAGTCTTTCACATCCTTCACCAGGAAGTTGTGCTTGACGCAGGGACGGGTGATGCCGACGGTATCGCACTCCTGAAAGGCATCCTGACCTATGGCATGGGTAGGCACCTGACCGCTGATGATCACCATCGGTATGGAATCCATATAGGCTGTAGCCAGTCCTGTCACCGCATTGGTGACGCCGGGACCGGAAGTCACCAGTGCTACGCCGACTTTATTGGAGCTGCGTGAATACGCATCGGCTGCATGAATTGCGGCCTGTTCGTGACGTACGAGTATGTGCTGGAACTTGTCCTGCTTGAATATCGCGTCGTAAATATAGAGAACTGCGCCGCCGGGATAGCCGAACACATGTTCGACGCCCTCTTCGGCAAGACAGCGCACGACAATGTCTGCGCCAGTGATTTCGTTATTCATTACTACGTCCTTTCAAGGTCCATTGGAAATTGATCGGATGCTCTCTCCTGGCGGAACTGTTGGCAGCGGCACTCTGCAGGCGTCCCTTTATTGTGCGGTCACGCTGATCCGTCCTGCGCACAAAGGCGCATTCCAAACCAACGCTCAACGCGACTCGTTCGGCCTGAGTTCGTGCTGCAGCAAGCAGATCCTCACGCTTGTGGCATGGGTTAGAACAAACAGCTTTCTCAGTGAAAGTGGCATAAGTTCCTGCCTGACGTCTTGGGCCAAACAGGAAAAGCCAAAAAATACCCCTCGCTGTGGCGAGGGGAACGTTACGTTAATGCGTTGCAGCACGAAGGTCAAGCAGAATCTTGGAAAAACCCAATGAAATCAAGCCTTTTGGGGCGGATTCAGCTTGATCAGTACAGAACACTACGCGCATTATTAGCCGCATCATGCGCCTGCAAAGTCGGCAGGCTGTGCGAGATGAAGAAAATTATCAATTCGACAGCTTACTTTGATTTCAGAGTTCGTCATGAACTTGCTTCCTTACTGGCAGAAGTACAATGCCTGACCTTTTACCGAATGCCGACAACGTGACTGATACACCTGCACCTTCACCTGCAACTGCGCTGCCGTCAGCGCCTTTGAAAAACCGCCTGTTCTGCATGGTGTATGAAGCCATGCTGCTATTTGACGTCCTGTTCATCGCCACCTGGTTGTTTTCAACTGTGCTTCAGCAAAGGCATGCGCTGTATCTGCGCGATGCCTTACAAGACTGGTTATTTGTTGTGCTCGGTATCTACTTTTGCTGGTTCTGGACTCACGGTGGTCAGACACTGGCTATGAAGACCTGGCGCATACGCTTGGTAAACCTGCAGGGGCAGCCGCTCTCATGGAAACGCGCGCTATTGCGTTATGCACTGGCCTGGTTGTGGCTAGTGCCGGGTCTGGCGGCAGCACGTTATCTGGGTGCGCAAGGTTGGATGCTGGCTTTGCTGCCTGCCCTGAATGTGGTCTTATGGGCAGCGGCCGTGATGCTGGATACAGAGCGCCAGTTCCTGCATGACCGACTGGTTAGGACTCGTATAGTACTGCTGCAGTCGCAGGCCGAAGCAGCTGACGCTGAGATTTAAAAAAAGGAGCAGCGCATGATTGCCAGACTCACGCGCTTCATGATCCTGCTGCAATTGATGACACTTGCCGCTGTCAGCCTCCTTTTTTTACAACTGGGTGTGTTCAGCGCCCTGCCCTATGCCCTGCTGACCAGCGCACTGCTGCTGATGCTGCTGCGCGCCTTTATTATTTTCAATAATTATTTTTTAAGTCATGCCCTGCGTCAGCCTCTGGCGAATGGCTCCTCTGCGCCTGCATGGCCTCTGATGCGCAGGATGCTGCAAGAGTTTTACTGGAGTCTGGTGTGCTGGTTTCGATTGTTTCCGCTAGCGCGAGCACGTGTAGTGCATTTCGATCGTTCTCAACATTTGCCCGTGCTGATGTTGCATGGCTATGGTGCTAACAGCGGTTTTTGGCAAAGCTATTCTGAAGCACTCAGCCATCAGTGCATCAGTCATGCAACGCTGGATCTGGAGCCTTTACTGGCTGATATCGATGACTATGCGCCGCTGATTGAGGACGCTGTCGAGACGCTCTGCAAAACCACCGGTACAGCACACATTATTCTGCTCTGTCACAGTATGGGCGGGCTGGCCGCACGTGCCTGGTTGCGTCTGCATGGCAGTGAACGTGTTGCGAAAATTGTGACTCTGGGCACACCGCATTTTGGCAGCACGCTGGCAAGCTATGGCATGGGCATCAATGCAAGACAGATGATTTATGCGCCTGAAAATACAGGCAGCTGGCTGGCACAACTGGACCAATCAGAAGATGCTGAATTGCGCGCCTTGTTCGTATCGTTTTACTCCAGACACGACAACATCGTGTCACCTCAACATTCCGCCATCCTGCCGGGGGCATGCAATATGTCACTCGACCTGATTGGTCATGTTGCGCTGGGTTTTGATACGGGCGTCCGACAAGCCGTGCTGAAACAAATTAATGTAAGCCGTTAAAGCAAGTCGTGATCAGGAAATCGATCACCTGTTCTTCATTGTACTGCTCGTTCATGCGCAGATAATCCAGCGTCGGATCACAGGAGCGTGCGTAGATGGTGAACAGCACGACATCGGTAGGCAAGTCCTTGTGTATTGCTCCCTCGGCCCTTGCTTTCTCTATCAATTCGCCCATCAGTTCATTCAAATCCATCAGGCGATTGATATAACGGGTATTGTTGAGCAAGGTTTCGCGCAAGCTGGTGTTCTCGGCCGGCAAAGTCGGCAAGCCACCTTTCATGCGCGTCAACAGCGCCCATTGCAGCACGCTTTTCAGTTGATCGATGGCAGCCTGATCGGCAGGCAATCCACGCACAAAAGCGAGTGTATTCTCAAGCAACTGAATCATGGCAGCTGCCGCCAGCGCTTCCTTGGATGGGAAGTGCTTGTACAGGCTAGCCTTGGCAATACCGACTTCGGCAGCGACCTCATCCATCGTCATCAGGTCAAAGCCCTTCTTGGCCAGCAATTGATTGGTGGCGTCGACGATGGCGTTTTCACGGACGATCAGTTGCTGCTGCTTGAACGAGAGTTTTGGCTCAGTACTCATTGGTTGAGAAAAATACTCCATAGTCTTAACCCTACGAATTATACGGCACTCGAATCATCACTGCCCGCCCTTGGGTCTCAAAAATTCTGAGGTCCTGCAGCCCATCCCAGAGCAAGGGCGGCTGTGCAAAGCAAGTCAGCCAGCTCAGGTATCATCAACTGATCCTTTTTTGCCCCGTCCACTTCATGAAAAACAAGCTGCGTTCCCTGTGCGTCTATTGCGGCGCATCTTCTGGCCATGAGCCCGCTTATGCAGATGCTGCGCGTGCTTTGGGCGTGCAAATGGCGCATCAGGGGATTGCACTGGTTTATGGTGGCGGCCATGTCGGCCTGATGGGTGTGATTGCTGATGCCGTATTGCAGGCCGGTGGTGAAGTGACGGGCATCATTCCCAAAGCCCTGATGGATACAGAAATCGGACATACGCATTTGACCCGGCTGCTGGTGGTGAGGGACATGCATGAACGCAAAGCATTGATGGCAGAACATGCGCAAGGCTTTATCGCCATGCCCGGTGGCATAGGCACGCTGGAAGAATTATTTGAAGTGATGACCTGGATGCAGCTGGGCTTCCATGAAAAGCCTGTGGGTCTGCTTAACGTACAGGGATTTTATGATGGTCTGCTGGCGTTTCTGGATCATCAGGTGCAGACAGGGTTCCTGCGCGCTGAGCACCGTGCTTTGCTGATCCATCAGAGCGAGCCTGCCTCACTGATAAAAACATTGCAGCAGTTTCAGATGCCCGAAGGCGTTAGCTGGCTAAGCCGTCAGGCGGCCCGTACGCTGGGGCCGTAATTAGTTCAGGCGGAAAGTGCCTGCTTAAAATCCTGCAACAGATCAGCTGTATCTTCTATACCGACGGAGACACGTATCAATGACTCGGCAATGCCCATGCTGGCACGACGCTCGGGACCCATCTCATGGAAAATCGTGTGCGCTACAGGAATCACCAGTGTGCGCGTATCACCCAGATTACTGGCCGGCACAGCGAGCTGCAGGCGATTCAGATAATCAAAACAATCAATGCCATCTTTCAGTTCAAAGCTGAACAAGCCACCACAGGCTTTGAATAAAGCTTGTGCGATGCCATGCTGAGCATGCGATGCCAGACCGGGATAATGAACCGCGGCCACTCTTTCATCCTGCGACAACATCTGCGCCAGCGCCAGTGCGTTTTCGGACTCACGCTCTATGCGCAGCGCCATGGTTTCTGAACCGACGGAGAGATGGTGTGCCGCTTCGGGTCCCAGCGCGGCGCCAAAATCACGCAAGCCTTTGGCACGCAACTGCGCCATACCCCAGGCCTTGGGAGCAAGACGCTGATAGTTCTCGGCAATATTCGGATACTGAGTCCAGTCAAACAGACCGGTATCGGTCAGGCTGCCGCCCAGTGCATTGCCATGGCCGCCTATGGATTTGGTCAGGGCATTCACCACCAGACTGGCGCCCACCGCTTTCGGACGGAACAGATATGGCGAGGTCATCGTATTGTCGACGACATACAAAATGCCGCGCTCACGGCACAGCGCTCCTATGCGTTCCAGATCAGCCACTTGCGTGCGCGGATTGGCAATCGTCTCAACAAACACCATGCGCGTCTGCGGTGTCAGTGCACGCTCGACATTTGCGACATCGGTGGCATCCACAAAGGACACAGGCATGCCTTGTCGTTCAACCGTCTGCCACAGGCTATTGGTATTACCGAACAAAAAAGAAGACGACACCACATGATCGCCACTGCGCAACAGCGCCTGTACCATTGCGCCTATCGCTGCCATGCCGGTTGCAAAACACAGGGTGGCATAGCCATCTTCCATCAGCGTGATCTTGTCTTCCAGTGCAGAGACCGTAGGATTGCCCTGACGTCCGTAGCGATAGCCAGGCTTCTTGCCCTGAAATACTTCAGCCAGCTCACGCGCATCTTTATAGCCAAACGCGACGGCGGTATGAATCGGCTTGTGCAGCGATCCATGCTCAACCGGCTTTTGCCTGTCGCTGTGCAGTATCTGAGTCGTGAAACCGAATTTTTTGCTATCCGTCATAGGTCGCTGCCTGTACCGATTATTCGATCTGGGCCAGATTCAGATTGAGTTGCGTACGCACCGCATCTTCTATCACTGCCTTGGGATGGGCGCGCGCGTATTCAATACGATCCAGATAATCACGCGAAATATCACCGGTGATGTATTCACCATCGAAGCACGAAGCCTCGAATTTTTTGAGCACAGGATTCACGTCCGTGATGGATTGCTTCATCGCGTCTATGTCTTGATAGACTAGCGCATCGGCCGTGATTTCGCGGCACACTTCTTCATCCGTACGACCATAAGCGATCAGCTCGCTGCGGGTCGGCATGTCGATGCCATACACATTCGGGAATTTCACCGGCGGCGCGGCCGAAGCAAAGATAACGCGCTTGGCACCGGAGTCGCGCGCCATCTGCACGATTTCACGGCTGGTAGTGCCGCGCACGATGGAGTCATCCACCAGCAAGACACTCTTGCCCTTGAATTCAGAGCTGATGGCATTCAGTTTCTGGCGCACAGATTTGCGGCGTATCGCCTGACCCGGCATCAGGAAGGTTCGACCGATGTAGCGGTTTTTGATGAAGCCTTCACGGTAATCAATGTTCAGGGTCATCGCCAGTTCCATGGCAGCCGGACGCGAGGAGTCCGGGATAGGCATCACGACATCGATTTCGCCGGTAGAAAATTCACGGCGAATCTTGGCGGCCAGATGCTCGCCCATTTTCAGCCGCGTGGCATACACCGAAGCACCATCAATCACTGAATCAGGACGGGCCAGATAGACAAATTCAAAAGCGCAGGGATTGAGCACAGGATTCTCTGCACACTGCTGGTTGTAGAGCTTGCCATCGTTGTCAATGAAAATGGCTTCGCCGGGCATCACATCGCGCAGAAAATGAAAGCCTAAACCTTCCAATGCTACCGATTCACTGGCGATCAGATATTCCGGACCTTTTTCCGTGTCATTGAAACCTATGCACAGAGGACGTATGCCAAAGGGATCACGGAAAGCCAGCAATCCAAAACCGGCAATCTGCGCCACCACGGCGTAGGAGCCACGCACCCGCTTATGCACCGCAGAGACGGCTTTGAATATGGCTGTAGGATCGAGCGAAAAACCGACCGTCGCCTGCTGTATCTCGTGCGCCAGTACATTCAGCAACACCTCTGAATCAGAGTCCGTGTTGATATGGCGACGATCATTCTTGAACATCTCTATCTTCAGCTGCTCAGCATTGGTGAGATTGCCGTTGTGCGCCAGCGTGATGCCAAAAGGTGCATTCACATAGAAAGGTTGCGCCTCTTCTTCACTCGACGAACCTGCCGTCGGATAGCGGCACTGTCCGATGCCAGAGTGGCCCGGCAGCGAACGCATATTGCGCGTACGGAAGACGTCACGCACCAGACCATTGGCCTTGTGCATGCTGAAAGTATTGCCATGACTGGTCGCTATACCGGCAGCGTCCTGACCACGGTGCTGCAAGAGCAGCAGCGCGTCATAAATAATCTGATTGACCTGGCCGTGAGAAACGACGCCGACGATGCCACACATGGTGGACTCCTTCAAAAAACAGAACCGCCCCGCAGGGCTGGAAAACTTAAACTGGTTGCAGACTGCCGGTCAGACCCATCTTGTTCAAACGCACGCGCATCTTGTCTGCTTCTTCACGATTGCTGAACGGACCCACACGGATACGGAAGCGCTCGCCATCCTTGCTGCTGATTTTTTGCGAATACGATTTGATGCCGGCCTGCTTGAGACGTTTCTGCAGTTGTTCTGCTTTCGCTTTATCCGTCACAGCAGCAACTTGCACGATATAAGCCTTAGACTTTTCTTTGTCTGCGTGCTTGTTCGTTGCTTTATCGTTGAATTTATCGCTGGATTTGTCTGCGGGTTTTTCTGCAGATTTCAGAGTTGATTTTGCGGGCGCAGTGGCCTCTGCTTTGACCAGATGCTTCTCTGGCACGGGCGAGGATGTGCTGACCGGCGTTTTGTCTGCTGGCTTATCGGCAGACTTATCTGATGCCTTATCAGCTGCAGGCTTGGGAGCTGGTACCGCTTCAGTCGACCTGAGGGCGCGCAGTTCCGGCACAGGTGCGCTGGCCTTGATGGCAGGCAGTGGTTTGTCTGCGTCAGCTGCCTGCGAGGTTTCAGCGGTAGTGTCCTTGACTTCAGGCAAGGCCGCCGGCGGCAAAGGCATGGGGGTATTGCCCGAGGTGGATGATTTTTCGCGCGCAGGAATCTGTATATTGATGTCATCAGCCAGAGGCTTGGGCTCGGAATCGAAAATCATAGGCAAGCCGATAACGGCAGCCAGCACGAGGGCGGAGGCGCCGATCAGACGCCGGCGCGCACGCTTTTTTTCCGGCAGCATGGGATCCATCGGTTCATCTTCTTGTGCCTTGGTGCTGCGCGAGCGGCGCGGCCTGACCGGCACATCGAGATCATCGTCGGTGTCCTGCTTGTTTTTGCTAAGGAACGAGAACAAGCCCATAGAGAATTTTTGGATAGCCTTGATTGTTTACAGCAGGTCAGACAGCTTTTTTCTCAGCCATTACTCCGGCAACGGTGAGGAAAGATCCGAAGACCGCAATTCTATCATTCTCACCGGCATGTCTCTTCGCTTCTGTGTAGGCCTGCAGTGGTGTCGTAAAGCTGCGTATTGTCTTCTCGAACCCGCCGTGACGGCCTTCTTTCACCCCGGATGCCTGCAGCACAGCGGCGATAGCTTCAGCGCTGGCCGCACGCGGTAAGGGCAGATCGGTGAGATACCAGTGATCTATGCGGTCTTTCAGCTGTGAAATGACGCCCGCGATGTCTTTGTCCGACATGGCCCCAAATACGGCATAGGTCTCAGGATGAAAGCCCATATTGTCCAGATTCTGGGCCAGCGTGGCCGCTGCGTGCGGATTGTGTGCCACATCCAGAATCACTGAGGGTCGGCCGGGTAAGACCTGAAAACGTCCTGGCAATTCCACCAATACCAGGCCGGTGCGCACTTCTTGCGCCCCCAGTGGCAGTCGATCTCGCAGCGCTTCAAGCGCTGCCAGTGCTGCACTCGCATTCAATAGTTGATTGGCACCACGCAGACTCGGATCGGCCAATGAATTGCGACGCTGATCACGACCACCGTAATTCCATTGCTGACGATCGCCGGAATAATTGAAATCACGACCGAACAACCATAGATCCGCGCCAATGGCCTGCGCATGTTCCGTCAGCGAAGCCGGAGGCGAGGGATCACTACAGATGGCTGTACGCTGCGGGCGGAAAATACCGGCCTTTTCAAAGCCTATCTTCTCGCGTGTATCGCCCAGATAATCCATGTGATCCAGATCCACGCTGGTGACGATGGCGACATCGGCATCGATGATATTGACAGCATCGAGTCGACCACCAAGACCGACTTCCAGAATCACCGCATCCAGCTTCGCATCAGCGAAGCGTTTCAATATCGCCAGCGTAGTGAATTCAAAATAAGTCAGCGAGATACCATCGCGAGCCGCTTCCACGGCTTCAAAAGCGAGGCACAGTTCTTCATCACTGGCGATCTGTCCATCGATACGTGCACGCTCATTGAAATGCAGCAGATGAGGTGAGGTGTACAGCCCAACGTGATAGCCGCCTTGCAGCAGCATGGATTCCAGCATGGCGCAGGTAGAGCCCTTGCCATTGGTGCCACCCACAGTGATGACCGGACAAGTAAATGTCAGGCCCAGTTTTATCCCTACCGCTGCCACCCGCTCCAGCCCCATATCAATGGCTTTGGGGTGCAGAGATTCGAGGCGGTTCAGCCATTCATTCAGCGTCAGCTTGGCAACTTGCATGGTGTAGACAATCTCTTCACAGCCAGAAAATGAAAAGCCCGGGCAAGCATGCCCGGGCTGTCTGTCTTAAATCAAGGATCAGGCCAAAACTTCAGGTGCCTGATTTTGCAGCAGCGCCAGTACGTGAGCAATTTCTTCACGCATTTTGCGACGGTCGACGATCATGTCAATCGCGCCCTTTTGTATGATGAATTCAGAACGCTGGAAACCTTCAGGCAGTTTTTCGCGCACGGTATTTTCAATCACACGCGGACCTGCAAAACCGATCAGCGCCTTAGGTTCAGCCATCACCACATCGCCCATGAAAGCAAACGATGCAGAGACACCGCCCATGGTTGGATCGGTCAGCACAGAAATAAAGGGCAGTTTTTTCTCAGAGAGTTTGGTCAGCATGGAGGTGGTCTTGGCCATCTGCATGAGTGACAGCAAACCTTCCTGCATACGTGCGCCGCCGGTGGCGGTGATGCAGATGAAAGGCACTTTTTGCTCCAGCGCTGTCTGCGCGCCGCGAACAAAACGCTCACCTACCACCGCACCCATGGAACCGCCCATGAATTCGAATTCAAAACAAGCCACCACCACAGGCAGTGACATGATGGCGCCGCCCATGACGATCAGCGCATCGGTTTCGCCGGTGGCATCCAGCGCTGATTTCAGGCGCTCAGGGTATTTTTTACTGTCTTTGAATTTCAGGGTATCGACAGGCAAAATTTCCTGTCCGATTTCATAGCGACCTTCCTGATCCAGCAAGCCATCCAGACGCTGGCGTGCGCGTATACGCATATGGTGGTCGCACTTGGGACAGACTTGCTGATTGGATTCAAGGTCGGTGCGATACAGCACCGATTCACAGGACGGGCACTTGACCCACAGGCCTTCGGGAACCGAGCGGCGGGTTGAGGCATCGCTATGCTGTATCCGAGGCGGAAGGAGTTTTTCTAACCAGCTCATCAGGACTCACTTTCTGGGGAACGGCGCAATGCGCCGAATAAGCTGGCATTTTACTCGCAGCCCCGATTCGAGGCTAGACTCAAAAAATGCCAGATTAACAATAGCCTTTTTGACTATATCTGGTCGATCGCGCTGCGTATCCCGGAAAGGAAGTCTTTCACTGCCGCTTCTGCCTGGTCCGCCGGCGTTTCTTCCAGCACCTGAATAATCCGGCTGCCGATCACAATCGCATCCGAGACCGCAGCGACCGCCTTCGCGGTGACGGCGTCACGAATGCCAAAACCCACACCTATGGGCAGTTTCACATGCTGGCGTATGGCTGCAATACGGGCGGCGACTTCAACAGTGTCAATGTTGGCCGCGCCGGTCACCCCACGCAAAGACACATAATAAGAAAAGCCGCTGCCGACTTTGGCGACCTGACGTATACGTTCTTCGGTTGAAGTCGGCGCCAGCAGGAAAATAGGATCCATGTCCTCAGCTTGCAAGGCGCTGGCAAATTCCACGCATTCTTCCGGCGGATAATCGACCACGATCACGCCATCGACACCGGCTTCTTTGGCCGCAGCGATGAAAGTCGGCACACCCATGCGTTCGATAGGATTTGCATAACCCATCAAAACAATCGGTGTGCTCTGATTGGTTTTGCGAAATTCCTGCACATAGCCCAGCACATCACGCGTGCTGACGCCAAACACCAGCGCACGCTCACAGGCGCGCTGAATCACAGGGCCTTCGGCCATAGGATCTGAGAACGGCACGCCCAGTTCCAGTATGTCCGCACCACCAGCCACCAGCGCGTGTAACAAGGGAACCGTTAATGCCGGCGAAGGATCACCAGCGGTGATGAAGGTGATCAGGGCTTTCTTTTTCTTCTCTGCCAGCGCAGCAAAGGTAGTTTTGATTCTTGACATGTCGTTTACTCTTCAGTGGACGCTTATAAAGTTAGCTCACGGCTCAACAGCGATATCTCACCGAGCCGGGCGAGATACATAGGCGCGCTTACTGTACGTGCTTACTTTATGTGCTTATTTTGCGTGGGGATGCAGCTTGTCGAATTCCGCAACGGTATGCATGTCCTTATCACCGCGGCCCGACAAATTCACCAGAATGGTTTTGTCTTTCGGCAGCGTGGCTGCAAACTTGGCGGCATAGGCCAGTGCATGACTCGATTCCAGCGCAGGAATGATGCCTTCGATCTCGCAGCAATGATGGAAGGCGGCCACCGCATCTGCATCCGTCACTGACACATACTGAGCACGATGCGAATCCTTGAGCCAGGCATGTTCAGGGCCTACACCGGGATAATCCAGTCCGGCCGAGACCGAATGGGTTTCGGCGATCTGACCATTTTCATCTTGTAGCAGATAAGTACGGTTGCCATGCAGGACACCGGGTATGCCGCCTAGCAGTGCAGCGGAATGCTTACCGGTGGCGATGCCTTCGCCTGCAGCTTCAACGCCAATCAGCGTGACGTCATGGTGATCAATATATGGATAGAAAATACCCATGGCATTCGATCCGCCGCCTATACAGGCCATCACATAATCCGGCTGACGTCCGGTCAGTTCCGGCATTTGCTCTATACATTCCTTGCCAATCACGGACTGGAAATCACGCACCATCATAGGATAAGGGTGCGGGCCGGCGACGGTGCCAATGATGTAAAAGGTATCTTCAACATTCGTGACCCAGTCGCGCATGGCTTCATTCAGGGCATCTTTCAGGGTCTTGGAACCGGACTCGACCGGTACCACGGTCGCTCCCAGCAACTGCATGCGATAGACGTTCTGCACCTGACGCTTGACGTCTTCGCTGCCCATGTAGACCACGCATTCCAGACCGAAGCGCGCGCAAATCGTGGCGGTGGCTACGCCATGCTGGCCGGCGCCGGTCTCGGCGATCACACGTGGCTTACCCATGCGTTTGGCGAGCAAGGCCTGACCAATGACGTTATTAATTTTGTGCGCGCCGGTGTGATTCAGGTCTTCGCGCTTGAAAAAAATCTGCGCCCCGCCCATTTCATCGGACCAGCGACGCGCGTGATAAATCGGGCTGGGACGGCCGACGAAATATTTCAGCTCGTGATGAAATTCACGCAAAAATTCCGGGTCGTCGATATAGCGCGCATAAGTCTCTTTCAGCTCTTCCAGCGCATGCGTCAGCGTCTCGGAGACAAAGCTGCCGCCGTATTGACCAAAGTGGCCGGATGGATCGGGAAAATTATAGTGGCCGCTGGCGTCCTGATCGCCAAGCTGAGCGGTAGTCTGGTTCATGCTGATCTCTTTTCAATAGGGGGTGTGGCTGTCGCCTGCGCGAACCGCTGATACGAATGCACGCATCAGCGCTGCGTCCTTCACGCCCTTCACGCTTTCAATGCCACTGCTGACATCGACGGCATGCGGGCGCACCTGACGCACAGCGTCAGTCACATTTTGCACGTTCAAGCCACCACTCAAAACGGCCTGATGCGCGATTTCCGCGGGAATGAGAGACCAATCGAATACCTTTCCAGTACCACCGTAGGCGTCGCTCCAGGTGTCAAGCAAAAGCCCGGCAAACAAAGGGCTGGACGCACGGTAAAGCAGATCGAATTTTAGCAAATCCTCGCGATTCATATCGGGCCGCACTCTGAGCGCGCGCATAAAGGGGCGGCCGAAAGCCTGAGCGATGTCGCGGCATTGTTGCGGCGTCTCATCACCATGGAATTGCAGCATTGATAACGGCGCACTGCGCAGGACCTCAGCCACCTGTTCCAGACTCGGGTTCACGAACAAGCCCACCGTGGTCACATAGGGCGGCAAACCCGCCATCAGGCTTGCCGCCTGTTCAGCCGAAACATGGCGTGGTGAAGGCGGATAGAACACAAAACCAAGCGCATCAGCGCCACAGGCCACCGCAACGGCAACATCCTCGGCGCGCGTCAGCCCGCACAGCTTGATGCGGGTGCGCGCTAGAGGTACTGCCGCGCTCGTTGAGGGTGATGTTGGCATAGGCGCAGGCATGGTGTGAGTCATCGTAATCTTGTTATTCAGTTTGCTGAGAAAAACGGCAATGCCTCATCGGCCTGTGGCAAGCCCCAGCGTGCATCGTAGTCAACTTTGGCCAGATACAAACCATCTGGGCTGAAAGTGGGTGCGGCCAGATCGCGATGACGACTCAGCAGCAGTTCATGCATCCACTCCGGCCGCTGAGTGCCATTGCCCACGGCAATCAGGGAGCCCACGATATTACGCACCATATGATGCAGGAAGGCGTTCGCACGCAGGGTCACCAGGATCAAATCGCCCTGACGCCTGACTTGAATCGCGTGCATGGTGCGCACCGGCGAAGCCGCCTGACATTCCGCCGCACGAAATGCAGAAAAATCATGCACACCGACCAGCGCCTGTGCGGCCTGCGCCATCGCATGCTCATCCAGCGGACGAAAGGCCCACCCTGCACGCCCATGCCACAGAGGCGAACGTACGGCATGGTTGTAGATCAGGTATTGATAAGTGCGGGAGGTGGCGGAAAAACGCGCATGAAAGCCCTGTTCACCTGCTTCGACTTCAGCGGCCCAGCGCACCGCGACTGAGGGCGGCAAAAAGGCATTCAGGCCACGCACCCAGGCAAATAATTCGCGCCGGGCTTCGGTATCGAAATGCACCACCTGTCCGAGCGCATGCACGCCTGAATCCGTGCGGCCGGCACAGACCGTCGCCACAGGATGCTGACAGAACTTCGCCAGAGCAGATTCTAGGGTGTCCTGCACAGTCTGACGATGCAATTGCTTCTGCCAGCCCTGCCAGGAAGTGCCTTCGTAATGAAGACCGAGTGCGATACGTTTCAAGGTGATGATGTTGACTGAGGACGCAGCGCAAACCGCAATGACGGGATTTTACGCCAGTTGACTCAGCAGGGATTGTGCGCGCTGCGCCAGTTCAGGATGGCCAGCAGCAGCGACTTCGGTCAGCAATTCGCGCGCGCCTTCATGGTCGCCGATCTCCTGACAGGCCAGTGCCAGATCCAGTTTGTTCGTGAGTGCGGTGAGCTCTGCCTTACCAAGGACCGCGGCGCCATGCTTTGGCTCAGGCTCCCGTGTCTTACGGCGCTCGTCCAACATGCCTTCGAGCTTGAGTTCAAAATCGATCACGGGCGACACATCGGCACGCTCAGAAGTTTTGAAATTGAGTGATACCGCCTCGACCGCTGGTGCTTCTGAACGAGTGAGTGCAGCACCGTAGAGCAGATTATCCGGATCCAGCATTTGCCCCAGATGCGCTGCCTGCGACCATTCCGCTCCCACACCATGCGTCATCACTCTGAGCTCTGCGGCCAGATTGCCGAATTTTAGTTTGTCTTTGCGCGTGGCATAAATCTCCAGCAGCTTGACACGCAAAGCATGGCGCTCAGGATGCTGACGCAGGGCATCCAACAAGATCTCTTCGGCCTGCTCATCACGGCCATAGGCAATGTAAACATCCGCCTCGGCCACGGCATCGACTTCATTCGTATCAAACTGACTGACTGAAGGCACAAAATTCGAATGAAAGACACTATTGCTGGTATCCACATGACGCCCGCCTGATTCGCCAAATACGCTGGCTGCCTGATCTGAGGCGGAACGCTGCGATTCAAGTTCAGGCTCCACGCGATGCCTGCTTTTGCTGCGACGGCGCAAGCCAAGAAAAATCAGTAGCGGCAGCAGCAGGCTACTGACCGCGATAGCCAAGGCAACAGGATCATCTCTGAATGCCTGCAAGCGCAGGCCGGCTTCGCGTAACAGTGAGCGTGCGGTGCTGATTGCAGTACTTATAAGCGAAGTCTCTGTGACTGCTACTGTAGGTACCGGTTTCTCAGACGGCTTAGCTGGCTTGGCTTGCTCGGCTCTTTGCTGAACTGTGGCGAGCTGCTGGTCCTTCACCGCCATCGTCTGCTGTATCTGATTGATATTATTTTCCAGCGCAGCTATACGTTGATTTGCATCGGCCAGTGCTTTGTCAGCTGCAATTTTTTCAAGCTGCTCCTGAGGATTGGATGCTGTGGCTGCTGATGCAGCCGATGAGGCTGTGTTGCCACCGGACGAACTTAATTTCAATGTGTCCTGTGCAGCGGAGGCTGACTTGGATTCTCTGACCTGCATGCCAACCTGACCGCTGCTGCTGCGGTTGCCCGCTTCATCTGCGGCAGACCTTGCTTCTGCGTCGGCTGAACCCGACTTGGCTGCACGTTCCGCCAGTGTTTTGCGATAACGCTGAAAATCATTCGTCTGCGCCAGCACCATCTTTCTGGCCTCGCCTGCATCAATTGCCCGCATGGTGTCGGCGTCAGGCACCTGCAGCAGGCTTCCTGCTTTCATGCGATTGATGTTCTTTGCTTCGAAGGCCTCTGGATTGGTGTTCTGTAAGGCCAGCATGGCCTGCTCGAGACGCACACCTTCAGCTGGCAGGGACGCAGCAATCGCCGCCAGCGTCTCTCCGCGCTGTACCCTGTGCGTAGTGGCTTGCGCTGCGGCTTCCGAAATGGAGGTTGCCTGCGTTGGCGTTTTTTCAACCGGGACAGATGAGCTCGGTGCAGATGCTGCGGTTGTGGGTGAAGTTGGTGCCGGTGAAGTTGGTGTGGGTGATACCGCTGATGTTGGTGCAGGAGCTACCGCTGACGCAGCCGCAACTTGCGGCGCCAACTCAGGCTCATTCGTGACCAGCTTGCCATCCACAATAGGAGGATCGATCAGTAAAGCGTACTGACGTATGGTACGCACGCCATTCGCGTTGAGTTCAAACAAGAGTGTGATGAAGGGTTCAGTCACGACTTGATCGGAACTGACGCGAACGATATAACGATCGTTTTTTTTCTCAAGTGAGAAACGCAGCGAACGCACTAGTGCCGTGTAATCCACATTGGCCTGAGCAAAGGCTTCGCCGGGAGCAAGTCGCGCTAACAGAGAATCGGCTTCGATCGCTGTCAGTGCAGCAATCTCTATTTCAGCATCGAGTTTTTGCCCCAGTGAAGAATGTACCGTGGCTTCGCCCAGCGCGGCTGCCTGCAATCCGCCGGACAAAAGCATCAGCATCACGGCCATTACGGCGCGCAAGCGGCGCAGGGAAAATAAGATTGAAGGGATGGTATAAATCAAAGCAATACGCGATGAATATCGCATGACAGAGAATATCTCGTGACCTTAACACCTGCGCCGAGGCTGCGACAAGCGGGAAGCCGCAGCTCTATCAATTAAAAACCCGCGCAGTTTCCTTTCAGTAGGAGAAAGCGCGGGTTCAGTTGTGCAATGACAACGCCTGAGTTCAATCCTCGAGCAGGATGCGCAGCATACGACGCAGCGGTTCAGCCGCGCCCCAGAGCAATTGATCGCCTACCGTGAAGGCAGACAGATACTCGCCACCCATTTGCATTTTGCGCAGACGACCGACAGGAATCGTCAGACTCCCCGTGGTTGCGGCCGGCGTCAGGTCACGCATGGAATCTTCGCGCGTATTCGGTACCACTTTGGCCCACTGATTGTTTTTCGCAATCATGTCGACGATTTCATCCAGGGGCACATCTTTTTTCAGCTTGATGGTGAGTGCCTGTGAATGGCAACGCATCGCACCTATGCGTACGCACAAGCCATCGACGGCGATCTCTGTCTTCGCGTCTTTACCGAAAGCAGCACCACGGCCGAGTATCTTATTGGTCTCAGCGCCGCCCTTCCATTCTTCACGTGACTGACCATTGCCCAGATCTTTATCAATCCAGGGAATCAGGTTGCCGCCCAGCGGTACGCCGAATTGCTTAGTTTCATCGGCGCTCATCGCATGCTGTTTAGCCAGCACCTTGCGGTCAATTTCAAGAATCGCCGAGGCCGGATCATCCAGCAGGGATTTGACTTCGGCATTGATACTGCCGAACTGCGTCAGCAGCTCACGCATATGCTGAGCGCCGCCACCGGAGGCCGCCTGATACGTCATCGAGGTCATCCAGTCGACCAGATCGTACTGGAACAGACCACCCAGACCCATCAGCATGCAAGAGACGGTGCAGTTACCACCGACATAATTTTTCACACCGGATTTGAGCGCGCTCTTAATAACATCCAGATTGACGGGGTCGAGCACGATGATGGCATCATCTTTCATGCGCAGGGTCGAAGCTGCATCTATCCAGTAACCATTCCAGCCGGCTGCACGCAGCTTGGGAAAGATCTCGCCAGTGTAGTCGCCACCCTGACAAGTGAGAATGATGTCGCACTTCTTGAGCGCTTCTATGTCATTCGCATCTTTCAGCGTCGTTTCATTTTTCGCCATGGCAGGCGCTTTGCCGCCCGCATTTGAGGTCGAGAAAAAGACCGGCTCGATATGCGAAAAATCACCTTCCTGCTGCATACGCTGCATCAGTACCGAACCCACCATGCCACGCCAACCTACGAGACCTACGAGTTTCATATTCATTCCTGCGAATTAGAAATTATCCGAATAATTGCGCTCATTATCCTGACAGAAGCACAGCTTACAAACGCATCGTACTGAAATTAATTGATGAATCAGGATAAGGCTTTCAAGACCGCATCACCCATCTCTGTCGTACCCACCTTGGTGGTGCCTGCTTCGTAAATATCCGGCGTGCGCAGACCCTGAGTCAGCACTTTTTTCACTGCCGCTTCAATCCGGTCCGCTTCAGCCGGCAAATTCAGCGAGAAGCGCAGCATCATGGCCGCGGACAAAATAGTAGCCAGTGGATTCGCAATGCCCTTGCCTGCGATATCCGGTGCTGAACCATGTGAAGGTTCATACAGACCTTTATTATTGGCATCCAGCGAAGCCGATGGCAACATACCGATGGAGCCGGTCAGCATGGCAGCGGCATCTGACAAGATATCGCCGAACATATTGCCCGTCACGATCACGTCAAATTTCTTGGGTGCGCGCACCAGTTGCATGGCAGCGTTATCGACATACATATGATCGAGCTCGACATCAGGATATTCTTTATGTACATCGGTGACGATGTCTTTCCAGAACTGGAAAGTTTCCAGCACATTGGCCTTGTCGACACTGGTCAGGCGCTTATGACGCTTTTGCGCGGCCTGAAACGCCACATGCGCAATGCGACGAATTTCGGGTTCGGCATAACGCATGGTGTCAAAACCTTCGCGCGCACCTTTGAAAGGACCGTCCGGCGCTTCGCGCATACCGCGCGGCTGGCCGAAATAAATATCACCATTCAGTTCACGCACGATCAGTATGTCCAGACCGGACACGATTTCCGGCTTGAGGGACGATGCACCGACCAGTTCAGGATACAAAATCGCAGGACGGAAATTCGCAAACAGGGTCAGGTGCTTGCGCAGACCCAGAATGGCCTGCTCAGGACGCAGCGAACGCTCGAGCGTGTCGTATTTCCAGTCACCGACAGCGCCAAATAAAATCGCATCCGCTTCTTGCGCCAGTTTCAGTGTGCCCTCGGGCAGAGGATGGCCGTGCGCTTCATAACCTGCGCCGCCCACAGGCGCGGTTTCCATCTCAAATTTCTGTCCCAGCGCATTCAGTACCTTGACGGCCTGTTCAACGATTTCAGTACCGATGCCGTCACCCGGCAGGATTGCAATTTTCATAGCGATAAATAAATGTTAGATGGTATTGGCCAGCCAGGGGAAACGGCTGATATGGCGTTCTTCGAAATTGTGAATCGCATCCGACTGCTGCAGAGTCAGGCCGATGTCATCCAGTCCGTTGAGCAGGCAATGCTTACGGAAAGCATCGACTTCAAAGTGATACACACTGCTGCCGCTGGAAGTCGATACGGTCTGACGTTCAAGATCGATCACCAGTTTGTAGCCGGGGAAGGCTTTCACTTCGTCGAACAATTTGTCGATATCGATTTCCGACAAGACGATGGGCAAGAGCCCGTTCTTGAAGCAGTTGTTGTAGAAAATATCGGCGTAGCTGGGCGCGACGATGGCCCGAAAGCCGTACTGCTCCAGCGCCCACGGAGCATGCTCACGCGAGGAGCCGCAACCAAAATTTTTGCGCGCCAGCAGCACCGAAGCGCCCTGATAGCGCGACTGATTCAGCACGAAGTCCGGATTCAGCGGACGACGGCTGTTATCCACACCAGGCTCGCCCTGATCCAGATAGCGCCATTCGTCAAATAAATTGGGGCCGAAGCCGGTGCGCTTGATCGATTTCAGAAATTGCTTGGGAATGATGGCGTCGGTATCGACGTTGGCGCGATCGAGTGGCGCGACCAATCCATCAAGAAGTGTAAATTTATTCATGGAGGATTTATTTTTTACCGAGGTCCTGCACTTTTTCGCCGAGCTTCTCGACGTCCTTGCCTATACCGTTGATGGTATTGCAGCCTGCAAGCAGCAGTACCAGAGCGATCATCATCAGGCTAATTTTTTTCATGCTTTTACTCCCGTTTTTTTACAGCGTTTCAGCAATGATTATTTCAGCGTGCGCACATCCACAAAATGTCCCGATACCCCAGCTGCAGCTGCCATCGCAGGGCTGACCAGATGGGTACGGCCACCCGCACCCTGACGACCTTCGAAATTCCGGTTCGAGGTTGAAGCGCAGCGTTCACCCGGCTCCAGTCGGTCGGCGTTCATAGCCAGACACATGGAACAGCCCGGCTCACGCCATTCAAAGCCGGCATCACGGAAAATCTGGTCCAGACCTTCACGCTCGGCCTGATCTTTCACCAGACCTGAGCCCGGCACCACCATCGCCAGCTTTACATTTGATGCACGGAACTTGCCGCGTACGACAGCCGCTGCTGCGCGCAAATCTTCTATGCGCGAGTTGGTGCAGGAACCGATGAAGACTTTATCTATGCGTATGTCTGTCATCGCCGTATTCGGCTTGAGGCCCATGTAGACCAGCGCTTTTTCCATGGCATCGCGCTTGACCGGATCTTTTTCTTTGTCCGGATCAGGCACACGGGCATCCACCGGCACCACCATCTCAGGCGATGTGCCCCAAGTGACTTGCGGCAGAATCTCGGCAGCATCAATCAGGATCACCGCGTCAAACTTAGCCTCGGGATCTGAATGCAGTGTGCTCCAGTAAGACAGCGCCTGATCCCAGTGCGGACCGACGGGCGCGAAAGGACGGCCTTTCACATAATTGATGGTGGTCTCATCCACCGCCACCATGCCAGCGCGTGCACCGGCTTCAATCGCCATATTGCAGACCGTCATGCGGCCTTCCATCGTCAACGAGCGTATGGCCGAACCGGCAAATTCAATCGCATAGCCCGTACCACCCGCAGTACCGATCTTGCCTATGATGGCCAGCACGATATCTTTGGCCGTTACGCCCGCACCCAGTTTGCCTTCGACCTGAATCAGCATGGCTTTGGATTTTTTTGCCAGCAGGGTCTGGGTCGCAAGCACGTGCTCAACTTCGGAAGTGCCTATGCCGTGGGCCAGGCAGCCAAAGGCGCCGTGGGTCGATGTATGGGAATCGCCGCACACCACCGTCATGCCGGGCAAGGTCGCGCCCTGCTCTGGGCCGATAACGTGCACGATGCCCTGACGTTTGTCGCGCATGTTGAAATAGGTCAGCCCATATTCCTTAGCATTCGCGTCCAGCGTCTCGACCTGCAGGCGCGAGACCGGATCGGCAATACCTTCATCGCGATGCGTGGTCGGGACATTGTGATCGGCCACCACCAGATTGGCCGCAGTACGCCAGGGCTGGCGCCGGGCCAGCTTCAGGCCCTCAAATGCCTGCGGGCTGGTGACTTCATGCAGCAGATGTCTATCGATATAGAGAATGGTCGTGCCGTCCTCCGCGGTGTGCACCACGTGGGACTGCCAGAGTTTGTCGTACAGAGTTTGGGCCATGGCGGGATCGCGCGCAGAGCGCGCCTGATCGTAGAAAACAGCCTGAGATTATGCCATATGGACCGGCGGAAACCCCGCTTTGCTGAGGGATTTGCCGCCAAAAACCGCAAAAATTACTTCACACGGGCGGCTTGATACAGTGGCATCACCCGCTCGGAATACACCGTCAGGTCACGCACGCGCTCGGCCCTTGGCGGGTGGGTCGACATGAATTTGGGTGGCTCATTGCCGCCCACGCTCGCCATTTTCTCCCAGAGTTTGATAGCAGCGCGCGGATCATAACCAGCACGCGCCGCCAGCTCCACGCCCATGCGATCTGCTTCAGTTTCGTGGGCGCGCGAATTCGGCAGTCCGAGCACGCCCTGATAGGCATACTCCATACCCTTCTGACCGATCTGTCCTACACCCGCCACCGTGGCCAGAATTGAAATGCCTATGCCTGCAATCGCCTGCTCTGAGGCGCGTTCGCGGGAATGCTCACGCAGGGCGTGCGAGATCTCGTGGCCCATCACAGCAGCCAGTTCATCATCGGTGATTTTCAGTTTCTCGATCAGGCCGGAATACACCGCAATTTTCCCGCCGGGCATACACCAGGCGTTCACCTCAGGTGAGGTCAGCACATTCACTTCCCAGCGCCATGCCAGCGCATCTTTTCTGAATACGCCGGTGTGCTGTATCAGCTTGTCGGCAATAGTTTTGACGCGTGCATACTGTGCGGAGTCAGCATTCAGCTTGCCCTTTTTCTGCGCCTCAGCCATCAGCTGCGCGTATTGTTTGTTGGCGCTTTGCTCCATGGCCTGTGCGGACACGGCCATGCGCTGTTCACGGTCCACACCGACCGCGCCACCCTGCGTCGTCTTGACTGTCTGGCAGGATGTCAGCGCCAGTGTCGCTGCACACACCACCACAAAGCGCTGAATAAATAATTTCATAGATTTTCTCCCTGAGGAAACTAAGCAGTCACTGTTTGCCAGCGATAACTCAGTCGAGCCGCCAGCCAACCTAATAAACACAATAACGCAGCGATCAGATAGACCGGTTGCGCACCGAAGCTATCCCAGCAGGCCGACATCAGCAATCCGCCCGCTGTACCACCCAGACCATAAGAAATACTGATGTACAAAGCCTGACCGCGTGCCTGCAAAGGCCCGGCAAACCAGCGCTGCAGTGTGGCGACTGAAGCGGAGTGATGCACGCCGAAAGTGGCTGCATGCAAAAGCTGTGCAATCAACAATAGCACTAGCGATTGCGCACCGAAACCGATCAGCAAAAAACGCAGCACGCCTATGCTCAGACTAAGTAACATCAGCAGGCGCACGCCATAACGGCGAAACAAAGGCGCCTGATAATAGAAAAATAAAATCTCGGCCACCACACCCAGCGACCACATCAGGCCAATAACTGTTTTGCTGTAACCAATATCCGCCAGATAAAGCGAGTAATACACATAGAGCGAAGCATGCGCAGCCACCATCAGAAAAGTAGAGGCAAAAAAAGCCAGCACCGCGCGCTGCCTGAGCAGTTCACGCACCGAGGGCGTTTCATGAGGATGATGCACAGTCGCCACTTCGCGCATATTCATGGCCACAGCGGCCACCATCACCAGTAGCAGCAATGAAATCCAGGGCATCAGATCAATGCCCTGCCAGTCCAGCAGCTGTCCTGAGACCATCACCGACACAATGAAACCCACCGAGCCCCACAGGCGCAGACGGCCATAGTGCGTCAGATCACCGCGCATAGCCGACAGCATCAGTGCTTCAGAAATGGGGCCTTGTGCGCTGGTGAACAGATTCAGCGCCACCATCACTGCAAAAAAGAAAACGAAGGACTGGCCCCAGAAAAATCCACAGAAAGTCAGTGCGGCGGCGGCCGAGGTCAGGCGCAAGACCCAGACCCGCTGACTGGTGTGGTCGGCCACCCAGCCCCAGAGATTAGGGCCGAAGATACGCATCACCTGCATCAGCGACATCAGCACGCCTATCTGTACCGCAGAGACGCCATGCTCAGCGAAATACAGGCTGGCATAGGGCGAGAACACGCCTATGTAGCCGTAGTAAGCAAAAAAGAACAGCGCAAAGTTCAGCGACTGCTCGGGTCTCGATGCAGGGGGCACAGGAATACCGATAGGGAGCTAAGCGTTATGAATGAAGAACATAACCGGGAATACGGAGACCCGGGATGCGCAGGCACTGCACACGATCAGTCGTGCCTGACATCGCCGCATTGCGCGCGATGACGTAATGCATGATCCATCAGCACCAGCGCGAGCATGGCTTCAGCAATCGGTGTCGCGCGTATGCCAACACAGGGATCATGACGGCCAAAGGTTTCGACCATCACAGGATTGTTGTCACGGTCAACCGAGCGACGCGGCGTGCGTATGCTGGAAGTCGGTTTGATCGCTATCGATACCGTGATGTCCTGACCTGATGAAATACCGCCCAGCACGCCACCGGCATTGTTGCCTATGAAGCCTTCTGGTGTCATTTCATCGCCATGTTCCGTACCTTTATGCGCGATAGAGCGGAAGCCGGCACCGATCTCTACACCCTTGACGGCATTAATACCCATCATGGCGTAGGCAATGTCGGCATCGAGCTTGTCAAACAGTGGCTCACCTAAACCAACAGGTACATTCTGGGCCACGACATCTATGCGCGCGCCGCAGGAATCACCGGCCTTGCGCAGCTCGTCCATATAGGTTTCCAGCTGAGGAATGATGTCGGCATTGGCGGCGAAAAAAGGATTGTCTGGCACATGTTCCCAGGACTGGAAAGGAATCGCGATATCGCCTAACTGGCTCATGCAACCCTTGAAGCTCATACCGTACTGCGCATGCAGCCATTTACGCGCAATCGCTGCAGCACCGACCACGGGCGCTGTCAGTCGCGCTGATGAACGACCACCACCACGCGGGTCACGCAGGCCGTATTTCTGGAAATAAGTAAAGTCGGCATGACCGGGACGGAAACGATCGACGATATTGCCGTAGTCATGACTGCGCTGGTCTTCATTGCGTATCAGCAGCGCGATCGGGGTGCCGGTGGTTTTGCCCTCATACACGCCGGACAGAATCTCTACCGTATCGGATTCCTTGCGCTGGGTGACATGGCGCGACGTACCGGGCTTGCGGCGATCGAGCTCAGGCTGAATATCAGCCTCGGACAATGGCAGACCCGGAGGGCAGCCATCAATCACGCAGCCTATGGCCGGGCCGTGGGATTCACCAAAGGTAGTAACGCAGAATAGCTTGCCAATTGTATTGCCGGACATAATGGGAGGCGCAGGGAGATTCGGAAGCCCTCATTCTAACAGCCGGCGGCTACTCTTTAGCGCCGGATGACCAAGTCAGCACTGCACGCCAGTACTCAGGCTGGCGCATACACAAGCAGATCAGCAGCAGATTCAGCAAAGCCGTGAAAAGAAAGAGTTGCGGCACATTCAGTCCGGCCTGTAGCAAAACCATGGCCAGCAGTGCTGCCACCACCATGAACAAGGCATTCAGCATGTTCATGCCGCCGATGGTGCGCGACAGATGGGCACGCTCTGCACGGGTCTGGATCAGG
>CAIQLE010000352.1 GCA_903872555.1 uncultured bacterium | reverse complement strand
TGGTGATGCCAATCTGGCGGGTGAAATGTATCCAGACCAGTCGCTGTATCCAGCGAACTCGGTGCCTATGGTGGTCAAGCGCATCAACAATACCTTCCAGCGTGCGGATCAGATCCAATGGTCTGAAGGCAAAAACGATATCGATTTCTTTGCACCTATCGTGGCTGATGCAGAAGCCGGCTTTGGCGGCGTGCTGAATGCTTTCGAACTGATGAAGTCCATGATTGAAGCCGGCGCTGCTGGCGTTCACTTCGAAGACCAGCTGGCTTCAGTGAAAAAATGCGGTCACATGGGCGGCAAAGTGCTGGTGCCTTCACGCGAAGCCGTTGAAAAACTGAATGCTGCCCGTCTGGCTGCTGACGTCTCAGGTACGCCAACCATTCTGGTGGCACGTACCGATGCAGAAGCCGCTGACCTGCTGACTTCGGATGTCGATCCTATCGACCGTCCTTTCTGCACCGGCGAACGCACCGTTGAAGGCTTCTTCAAAACTCGTGCAGGTGTGGATCAGGCGATCTCCCGTGGTCTGGCTTACGCTCCTTATGCTGATCTGGTCTGGTGTGAAACCGGCAAACCTGATCTGGCTTTTGCCAAGAAATTTGCTGAAGCGATTCACGCTAAATTCCCAGGCAAGATGCTGTCCTATAACTGCTCGCCATCGTTCAACTGGAAAAAGAATCTGGACGATGCCACCATCGCCAAATTCCAGAAAGAACTGGGCGCCATGGGTTACAAATTCCAGTTCATCACACTGGCTGGTTTCCATGCACTGAACTACTCGATGTTCAATCTGGCCCACGGCTATGCACGTAACCAGATGTCGGCCTTCGTTGAACTGCAGGAAGCTGAATTCGCTGCCGCAGAAAAAGGCTTCACCGCCGTCAAGCACCAGCGCGAAGTCGGTACCGGTTACTTCGACGCTGTGACTCAGGCTATTCAGCAGGGCAAGTCGTCGACGACAGCACTGCATGGTTCGACAGAAGATGAACAGTTCTTCGACAAGAAAGTTGCTTAAGTAACTGACCGGCTTCTCGCACAGTATCTGGAAAAGCCGGAGGAGACAGCATAAGGCAGGACGTGGCCCTATCAGGTCGGATCAAGCCAGTTGAAGCAATCGAAACAAAAAGCCGCACCTCACAAGGGTGCGGCTTTTTTATTTGTGAGCCTGCTATGGGATAAAATCGCACTCTACTCGCCAACCACCCATTCTCATGTTCAGTTATCGCCACGCCTTCCATGCAGGTAATCACGCCGATGTTTTGAAGCACATCGTGCTGATGCAACTGCTGGCCTACCTGAATCAAAAAGAAACCGCCTATACGGTGGTCGATACGCATGCCGGTGCGGGTGTTTATCAGCTCGACGGTGAATATGCTGCCAAGAGCGGCGAATCCGCAGAAGGTATTGCCCGCATCTGGGACAGCAAGGGCATGCCCGCGCCTGTGGCTGAGTATGTCAAAGAAATCAAGGCCATGAATCCGGCCGGTAATCTCAGGCATTACCCGGGCTCACCATTTATTGCAGAGCGACTCATGCGTGAACAAGACCGCTTGCGCCTGTTTGAACTGCATCCGACAGAAATCAAAATTCTCGATGAAAACATACGCAAGCTGGAAGCGCATGCGGCCGCCAATGGACAGCGCAGCAATGTACGCGGCAAGCGCATTCTGCTAGCGCGTGCGGATGGTTTTGCTGGCCTCAAGGCCTTGCTGCCGCCTCCATCGCGCAGGGCTCTGGTGCTGATCGATCCGCCGTATGAAGACAAAGATGATTATCGTAAGGTCAGGGTGGCTTTGGAAGATGCACAAAAACGCTTTGCCACCGGTACCTATGCAGTGTGGTATCCCGTATTGCCCCGACTGGAATCCGAGCAGCTGCCCGACAGATTAAAGCGCGTTGCTCAGTCCGACTGGCTCAACGTTAGCCTCTCCATAGGCCTGCCTTCGAGTGAAGAGCGCGGCCTGCATACCAGCGGTATGTTCATCATCAATCCCCCCTGGACGCTGGAAGCTACGCTGAAGCAAACCCTGCCTTGGCTTACGCAGGCGCTGGCACGTGACAGCACAGCCCACTTTACGGTGCAGACAGGCAGTGCTGCCAAACCTGTGAAAGCGCGCGAAGAATGAACAAGGCCTTCGTCAAAGAATCGAATGACGACGAAGATGATGAAGGCGGTGCTCTGCCGCCCATACCGCCGGGCGCAAAAAATTACATCACCCCGCAGGGATATCAGCGCATACGCGAAGAGCTGTTACAGCTGATCGATGTGGACCGGCCTGAAGTGGTCAAAATTGTTCACTGGGCTGCATCGAATGGCGACCGCTCTGAAAATGGTGATTACATTTACGGCAAACGCCGTCTGCGTGAAATCGACCGACGCATACGCTTTCTGACCAAGCGCATGGATCTGGCTGCAGTGGTAGACCCCAGTTTGCATCATGGTAGTGAACAGATTTTTTTTGGCGCTACCGTTAATTACATCAACGGTGCCGGTGAAACTCACACCATCACCATCGTCGGGATTGATGAACTCGATCCTCTGCACGGCAAGATCAGCTGGGTATCGCCGGTGGCACGCGCACTGACCAAGGCGAATGCAGGTGATGTCGTCACACTCAACACCCCCTCCGGTGAGGATGAGCTTGAGATTCTCAGTGTCAGCTACCCCGCACCCGCTTGACGTAAAATAAACCCGTTTATCTGAATCAATTTTAAAAGCGCTGCATCGTCAGCGCATGACTCACATGCCTATTGTTTACGCCACACTAAATCACCCCCTGCGTGTCCCGCTCTCAGCCGAGATACATTCGCGTCCCTCTATGCGACTCGAAGCACCGGAGCGCATTACGCACTTCGCTGTCTATGGACGCAATGAGCATGTGCAAGCTGGCGAGACGCTGGGCTGGCAATCCGCTTTGCTGCAAGCTTTTTGCATACATTTCGGTGCGCCTGCACCCAGTGGCGATGCCAAATACTTCTTTCATGATTTCGGCCGTTTCCGTCTGAAATGGGAGTGCCATACTGAATTTGCCAGTTACACCTTTGTCGCCGCTACCCATAAGCAACCTGACGGGGATAATATTTTTGCCCACATGCCTTCGGCAGATCTGCCTGAAGCATGGCTATTGCAATTACAGGGTGCATTGATTGTTGCTACGCATATTGTCCTTGATCGTGCCAACAGCGCGGCGCAGGACATGGTGGCGCAGATGCGTCAGCAGTTTGATTCCAATTCAGTGGTGGGATGCGAAGCCTCACAAGGGGCTCAGGTATGGACGGATTTTCAGATTCATGCTGATGGCTTTGCGCGTTTTGTGGTGCTGGATGCCGGACTGAAAGGCCAGCAGGCTGGCCGACTGGTGCAGCGCCTGCTGGAGATAGAAACCTATCGCATGATGGCCCTGATGGGCTTGCCAGCGGCGCAGCGTGTCAGCCCGACTCTGAATGCGATGGAGACCGAGCTGGCCGGCCTGACCTCAGCCATGGTGGAAATGGATAATCCGCAACGCAAGAATGAAGCTGAAGGTATGGCAGAAGAGCAGTCGCTGCTGCAGCAGATTACAGCCATGGCGTCTCGACTTGAACAAATGGCGGTGGATAACAGCTATCGCTTTTCTGCCTCGCAGGCTTACTTCCGTCTGGTGCATGCGCGCATTGATGAATTACGTGAACGCCGCATAGAAGG
>CAIQLE010000351.1 GCA_903872555.1 uncultured bacterium | reverse complement strand
GCCGATGCCTTTGGCAACAGCGACATTCCTTTACTGATCCTGAATGTCACCTATCCACTGGTGCCTGAGCAGATTGCCAGCTTCGCACAAGGCAAGCGCGCAGTGCTGATGATCGAAGAAGGTTCACCTGAATATATAGAGCATGAAATTTCAAGCTGTCTGCGCCGCGCTGATCTGCAGACTGCATTACATGGCAAGGATATGCTGCCTGCAGCAGGTGAGCTCAACCCCGAGGCGCTGATGGGCGGTTTGCTGAAATTTTTTGCGAAGTATGTGCCGCTGTCTGAAACGCAGCATGTGCAGTCCATGATGGAAGCCACGCAGCTGCGTCGTCAGCAGACAGCGCAGCGGCTCGATGCCGCATTGCCTGCAAGACCACCGGGTTTTTGTATAGGCTGTCCGGAACGTCCTGTGTTTGCCGCTATTAAGCTGGCGCAGCAAGAAGTGGGGCCTGTACATGTGGCGGCCGATATTGGTTGTCATTCCTTTGCTACCTTTGAGCCTTTTTCGCTCGGGCATTCCATACTCGGTTATGGCATGAGTCTGGCCAGCCGTGCCGGCGTCTCGCCGATGATGCAGCGCCGTGTGCTCTCCATCATGGGTGACGGAGGTTTCTGGCACAACGGTTTGCTGACGGGTGTGCAGTCAGCACTCTTCAATGGTGATGATGCGGTGCTGCTGATCTTCAAAAATGGCTATACCTCAGCCACAGGGACGCAAGACATTATCTCTACACCGGGCAAAGACGTACGTGCTCAGGCCATGGATAAACTCGCCAGTCTGACTGCCAGTAATCTCACTATCGAAGATACGCTGAAGGGCATGGGCGTGCAGTGGATGCGCACCGTACATTCTTATCGCGTGGCCGTCATGCGCGATGTCGTCAAGGAGGCACTGACCACATCTTTTAGTGGTCTGAAAGTCATCATCGCCGAAGGCGAATGCCAGCTGGAACGTCAGCGTCGCATTCGCCCCTGGCTGGCCAGTCTGCTGGCGCAAGGTGAGCGAGTCATGCGCGTGAAGTATGGCGTGGATGAAGATGTCTGCAATGGCGATCATGCCTGCATACGACTGTCTGCCTGTCCTACTCTGACACTGAAAGATAATCCTGATCCTTTAAAAGTGGATCCTGTCGCCACCGTGATCGATGGCTGTGTTGGTTGTGGTCTGTGCGGCGAGAATGCGCATGCAGCGACTCTGTGCCCCAGTTTTTATCGTGCTGAAGTCATACAGAACCCGCACTGGCATGAACGTCTGATGGCTAGCTTGCGATCTGTGCTCTTGCGTGTACTGCAGCCAGCATGAGCCAGAACCAGATCACCCTTGACTTTAAGCCTATGAATATCAACCAATCTGCCAGCGCGCAGACAGTGCAAGACGCTGACAGAGCAAGGCCGTTGTCCTTATTGATTTGTGCCCTGGGCGGTGAAGGCGGTGGCGTGCTGAGCGCATGGCTGACAGACATAGCACGTCATGCAGGCTATGCTGCGCAAAGTACTTCTATTCCGGGCGTTGCCCAGCGCACTGGCGCCACCACGTATTTTTTTGAGCTGTTCCCCGTACCCTTAGAAGCGCTGGACGGTCGCAAGCCCGTGTTCAGCCTCAACCCGATTCCCGGTGCGCTCGATGCGGTGGTCTCATCTGAATTACTCGAGACAGCACGTTGTGCCAGCAATGGTCTGCCTTCACCCGAGCGCACGCTCATCATCAGCTCATCCTCGCGCACTTTGACCACCAGTGAACGCAGCCATCTGGGTGACGGCCGTCTGGACGATGCAGCCTTACTGGCTATCGTGCAATCGGCCTGTCGCGCACATCACGTGCTCGATATGCAGCGCATCGCCAGTGAGCAGGGCACGATCGTGAGTGCGGTGATGCTGGGCGCGATCGCCGGCAGTGGTCTGCTGCCTTTCAATAAACAAGAATATGTTGATGTGATCCGTCTGAGTGAGCGCGGTGTCTTGGCCAGCATCGCCGGCTTCGAAGCAGCATGGCGTGTGGTGACGGAAGGACGCATGCAGGCAGAGCATGCACAGGCCGTGGTGCAGCAGGCAAGTGCTGCGGCTCTGGATGCAGGACTGGATGAGTTTCCGCTCCAGGCCAGAACGATGATTGCGCTCGGGCTGGCACGAGTTAGGGAATATCAGGATGCCGCTTATGGAGAGCTGTATCTGCAGCGCTTGCGTGCCGTATGTGCTGCAGTGTCGCTGGCACCTAAGCACGCACCGAAGCACGCACCGAAGCAGATACTGCAGCAGACTGAGCAAAGCCAGTCAGTGGGAGATGATTCTGAAGCTGCCAGCACCTGCACAGAAGTTGCGCGCTGGCTGGCATTGTGGATGGCGTTTGATGACATTGTGCGCGTAGCTGATCTGAAGAGCCGTGCCTCACGTAGTGACAGAGTGCGCACGGAATCACGTGCCGCGAAGGGCGATGTGCTCAAGATCTATGATCATTTCAAACCCGGTGTACCTGAAATCGCTGCCCTGCTGCCTCAGGCTTTGTCGGAACGTTTGCTGGATATGAATCGTCAGCGTGTGGCAGAGGGGCGTGATGTCTGGTCCATGCCGCTGAAGCTTGCATCGCATACCGTGCTGGGTACTTTACTGCTGCGCTTGCTGGCGTCCATGAAATATGTAAGACGTTTTGGCAGCCGCTATAGCGCAGAGCAAGTATTGATAGAAGAATGGCTTGCAGCACTGACGCAGGGTCTTCAGGAAGATGCCGCGCTAGGGCATGAGATCGCCTTGTGCGGCCGTCTGATCAAGGGCTATGGCAGCACGAATGAACGCGGACGCGATAATTTGCTGCATGTGATCCGGCATCTGGCGCAGAGCTCTGCGCCTGCAGCTGACAGAGCTGTGCAGATACGCAAGGCACGTGAAGCTGCGCTGGCAGATGAGGCCGGTGTGGCTCTGGACAAAACACTGCAATCCTTCGGCGCACCGGCGCGTGAGATCAAAGCCCAGCCTATACGCTGGATGGCACGCAGCAGAACTGATGGTGGGTCTGTCTAGGTCATCAGGGCGCGTTCAAAATAACTACGCGTTGCCTGAGTCATTAAAAAATAAAATAGCGAATCAAAGCATCAAAGAATCAAAGAATCAAAGAATCAAAGAATCAAAGAATCAAAGAATCAAAGAATCAAAGAATCAATGATTCAATGAATTCATGAAACTATTCAAGTCGATATAAGCCCATGACCACACCGAAACTCAAAACGATTGTTTATCGCGTCAACGTAGAATTCGGCGATTGTGATCCTGCGCAAATCGTCTGGTTTCCGAATT
>CAIQLE010000350.1 GCA_903872555.1 uncultured bacterium | reverse complement strand
TTCAAAAAATACCTCAATCACGTTCAGGCTTTCATACCAGCTGGCCACCTTGCGGCCGCCCTTGAGCAGGTAATCGTTCAGGTGCGGCCCACATTCTGTTTTCAGCAGGCAGAACACAGGATGAGTTTGTTTTGACTCAGCACTGCCTGTGCAGGCAACGGCCAGATCGGCCTGATGTTCAAGTAAGGCTTCAGCCAGACGGCTCACCAGATTCTCAGGCAGAAGAGGGGAATCACAGGGCGCAGTCACCAGATACGGTGTCTCGCAATGCGCCAGCCCGGCCTGCAGACCGGCCAGTGGTCCGGCGAAATCCTTAATTTCATCTGGCCATACCGGACAGCCTAAAGATTCATAGTCAGCGATATGTTGATTGGCATTGATCATCACGCTGCCGACTTGCGGCTGCAGTCGCGTCAGCACTTCCTGCACCATGGGCTGTCCGCGAAACACTTGTAAGCCTTTGTCAACCAGCCCCATGCGACTGCCACGACCGCCCGAGAGTATTAATCCCGTGATGAGATTTTTTTCTATGCTCATGCTTTGCCGGCTGTCTGAAATGCCTGTGGCAGGGTGAGTAATTCACCGCTGTCCGTTGCGTCATAACCCGGCAGCTGCTGCACCATGGCGCGGAAATTTTCTGAGCGCATGACCTCAATCACCTGACGCATCTTGGGCTGCTCCAAAGCATCTGCACTCACCGCAAAGAAATAGCGCTCGCGGGCGATGGGAATGAAATCCAGCTTGAAACGCTCTGCTGCGGTCTGCACACCGAATCCCACATCGGCCATGCCGCTGGCAATAAAAGCCGCCACGGCCGAATGGGTGAACTCGGTGGTTTCATAGCCGTTGATCTTGCCGGGTGTGATGTCCTGACTCGGCAGCATGAGTTCCAGCAGCATGCGTGTGCCCGAACCCACCTGTCGGTTCACGAAACGCAGATCAGCGCGCGCCAGATCTTTCAGGCTCTGTATGCCCAGAGGATTGCCGGGATTGACGAACAGACCCTGAGTGCGCACTGCCAGATGGATCAGACGATGTGATTTCGGGTCCAGCCATTTGCCATAGCGTTCAACCGATAGCGCTTCGAATTCACCGAGCGGCACATGAAAGCCTGCCAGATCAGATTCCCCGCGCGAGAGTGCGGCCACAGCATCGCTGCTATTGCGGTAACGCAGATCAATCGGCAAGCCTGATTCCGTCGCCTGTTTTAAAAATGCCGCCACTGCGAAACCGTGGCTGGCATCGAGCCGTATGCTGGCCTGAGCGCTGCCCAGGGTTTTGCTGAGTTCGGTCTCGAGTTCCGAGGCCAGACTGTCGAGCGTGGGCGTGAGTCTGGCGGCCACACGCCGGTCCGCCCAGATCAGCTTCTCGGCCAGTGGCGATAACTGAGTGCCGCGTCCGCGGCCGGTTTGCATCAGGCTGTGTCCAAACAGGGCTTCGGCTTCACGCAGCAGCCCCCAGGCATAGCGGTAAGACAGGCCAACCACCTGAGCGGCTCTTGCGATAGAGCCGGTATCGTCGATGGCACGCAGCAGGGACAGCAGCACGGCGGTATCCAGAGGCTCACCGTTGCCGCGACTGATTTCCCAATGAGGATTGATTCTGACCTTAAACATGATCTCTAAGGTAGCATATTGCACTGACGGATTACCCGATGTTAGCTTGAACAGGGATAGCACCGGGCCGCACGGGAACATAAGACTCAGGTCACGAATCAAGTTTCACGTTTCAAGCAGCACGTATCAAGCAGCACGTATCAAGCAGCACGTATCAAGCAGCACGTATCAAGCAGCACGTATCAAGCACCACGACTCAAGCACTACGACACAAGCATCATCAACACAAGACAACCGAATCCCCAAACATAGGGGATCGATCCCAGGAGGAGACATGGCATTTGCTGATTTGCTGTCTAAAGGGCACACGATTGCGGGCCCCGGCTTCAAACGCTGGCTGGTTCCGCCAGCTGCTCTGGCTATTCATCTGTGCATAGGCATGGCCTATGGATTCTCGGTTTTCTGGAAGCCGCTGGGGAATGCCCTGGTCGGCGACGACGGCGCTCCTCTCGCGTCTTGTGCTGCCGGTGCAGTTCATTTCGGTGACAAGCTCTCAGGCACTTTCCGCGCATTGTTTGCCACCGACTGCAACTGGACGCAGTTTGATCTGGGCTGGATGTATACCCTGTTCTTCGTATTGTTGGGTTGTTCGGCCGCGGTCTGGGGTGGCTGGCTGGAACGCGCCGGTCCGCGTAAGGCAGGTTTTGTGTCGGCCATCTGCTGGTGCGGCGGTCTGCTGATCTCAGCTTTCGGCGTGTATCAGCATCAGCTCTGGCTGCTGTGGCTGGGCTCGGGTGTGATTGGCGGCATCGGGCTGGGTTTGGGATATATCTCGCCCGTCTCAACCCTGATCAAATGGTTTCCTGACCGTCGCGGCATGGCGACCGGCATGGCGATCATGGGTTTCGGTGGCGGCGCCATGATAGGTTCGCCGCTGGCGACTTACCTGATGGCTAAGTTCGCCACGCCCGGCGATCCCGGGGTATGGCAGACCTTCGTGGTGCTGGCCTTGATTTACGCTGTCTTTATGCTGTGCGGTGCTTTTGCCTATCGTGTGCCGGCCACTGGCTGGAAGCCCGAGGGCTGGGAACCGCCTCAGGCCGCCAGCAATGCCATGATTGCCCAGCACCATGTGCATCTGAAAAACGCTCACAAGACGCCACAGTTCTGGCTGCTCTGGATAGTGCTGTGCATGAATGTGTCAGCCGGCATTGGCATCATCGGTGCCGCGTCGCCCATGCTGCAAGAGACCTTCGGTGGCGCGCTGATAGGGCAGGCCGATCTCGGCTTTGCTGATCTCAAACTGGACAAGACCCTGCTGGCTGCTGCGGTGGCGATTGGTGCCGGTTTTGTGGGCCTGATTTCCTTGTTCAATATTGGCGGCCGCTTTATCTGGGCCTCTTCCTCTGATCGTCTGGGCCGTCAGCCTACCTATGTGATTTTCTTTGTGCTGGGCATAGCGCTGTATGTGCTGGCATCGGCGGCGGCAGGCTGGAAATCGCTGCCGATATTTGTGGCCTGCTTCTGTGTGATTGCCTCCATGTATGGCGGTGGCTTTGCCACCATTCCCGCCTATCTGGCCGATATGTTTGGCACCCAGTTTGTGGGCGCCATACACGGACGCCTGCTGACCGCCTGGTCGACCGCCGGCATACTCGGGCCCGTGGTGGTGAACTACATGCATGACATTCGTCTGGAAGAGAAGATTCCCTTTGATCAGATCTATGGCCCGATTTTCTATGTGCTGGCGGCCATGCTGGTACTGGGGCTGATTGCGAATTTGCTGATACGTCCCGTTGCAGATCATTATTTTATGAGTCCTGAAGAGCTGGCACATGAAAAGCAGCTGGCGCATGAAAAATCACTGGCAGCATCGGCGAGTGATGATGAGGTGGATAAAAATCGCAGCACCAACACCGGTCTGACGCTGGCCTGGCTGGCCGTGGGCTTGCCGCTGGCCTATGGCATCTGGGTCACCTTGCAAAAGTCAGCGGTTCTGTTTAAGTAGATATTTAAAGTCAATCTTTAAAGTCAATCCCTTCATTGCTCTTTCCTAAGTGAGATCCCGGATTCCGCCCCGTCCAACAGACGGGGCGGGTTTGGTTTAGACTTGCGGCTCGCAATCAGGAGAAGCAATGAGCCTCACAGTTGAAACCGTACGCGGCGCCTTGTCGCAAGTCATCGATCCGAATACCACCAAAGATCTGGTCAGCAGCAAATCCGTCAAGAACATCAAGGTCGATGGCGGCAATGTAGCGCTGGATATTGAGCTGGGTTATCCGGCCAACAGCCAGATTGATCTCATCCGCAATGCCGTCATCAATGCCCTGCGTGCGCTGGATGGTGTGGCCAATGTCAGCGTGAATGTGCAGGTAAAAATTGTGGCGCACTCGGTGCAGCGTGGCGTCAAGCTGCTGGCCAATGTGCGCAATATCATTGCCGTGGCATCGGGCAAGGGCGGGGTGGGCAAATCCACGACCGCAGCCAATCTGGCGCTGGCACTGTCAGCCGAAGGTGCTCGTGTCGGTCTGCTTGATGCGGATATCTACGGTCCTTCACAGCCGATGATGATGGGCATCACCGGCAAGCCTGAGAGTTTCGATGGCAAGACCATGGAGCCCTTGATCAGCCATGGTGTACAGGTGGCTTCCATAGGTTTCATGATTGATCCCGATCAGCCCATGGTCTGGCGCGGCCCTATCGTGACGCAGGCGCTGCAGCAATTGCTGGAACAGACCAACTGGAAAGATCTGGATTACCTCATCGTTGATATGCCGCCCGGCACCGGCGATATTCAGCTGACGCTGTCGCAAAAAGTGCCTGTCACAGGCGCCGTGATTGTCACCACACCCCAAGACATCGCCTTGCTGGATGCGCGCAAGGGTCTGAAGATGTTCGAGAAGGTCGGTATTCCGATTCTGGGCATCGTCGAAAACATGAGC
>CAIQLE010000349.1 GCA_903872555.1 uncultured bacterium | reverse complement strand
AGGCTGAATCCCGAGAAGCCGCCCAAGTACACGCGCGCGACTCTGGAGACGTTGGCTATCATTGCCTATCGTCAGCCTGTTACGCGTGGTGATATTGAAGACATTCGTGGTGTGGCAGTAAATTCGCAGACCATCAAGATGCTGGAAGACAGGGGATGGGTCGATGTTATTGGACATCGTGACGTGCCGGGTCGTCCTGCCTTGCTGGCAACAACCAAGCAGTTTCTGGATGACTTGGGCTTGTCCTCACTCGAAGAGCTGCCGCCTTTGCAGCAGGTCGGACAAGAGGCCATGCCTGGCGGACCCGAAAATGCCATGCAGGCCATGGAGCAAAATTTACAGGCAACACTGGATCAGGCATCGATAGATTTTGCTGCGGAATCCCTTGCTGAAGAAACTGAGTCTCACCCTGTCTCTATTGTGCAGGGCGAAGCAGGTGATGAACTCGATGCGCAGGATGAAGTGAAAGAAGTTAACCAAGATCCGGCTGGAACGGACGATGAGGTTTCCGGACACCAGCCTGAATAGGGCCGTCTGACTGACCACCAAGAACCCACGCCTGACCGACACGATGACAGTGAACAAATCCAAAGATCCTGATGTAAGTATTAAAACTGCCTCTGACAAAGACGGGCAGTCACAGGAAGCGTCAGCGGGCGCAGCCCCTGATGCTGCGCAACCAGGACCGGCGCAAGATAAAAAAAATGCGCGACGCGGCGTTCGTGGCCCGCGCTCTCTGCGCCGTTCGCGCGGACCTGAGCGTAACGGTGACGCGCCTCAAAATGAAGCTTCGCACGATCCGGAGCGGGCGCATCCCAGGCATACAAATACTTCACATCCGGCCACAGCTCAGCCACGTTCCGGCCCTTCGCAGGAACAGCGCCGTGGTAAACCACCCACTGGCCGCGGCAAACCCGAGCGGTCCGCGGGCAAGCCGGGTCCGCGCAAGCCAGCCGTTGATGCGGATGCCATCTTCAGTTTTGTGACCTCTGAGGCCTTTGATCAGGCCGCTGCCGACGAGGCAGCGAACAGCCGTCAGCAAGCCCGCCCCGCCAAGCCGGTACGACGCGATCTGACAGCCGATGATGATGCGCCCAAGCTGCACAAGGTGCTGGCTGAAGTCGGGCTGGGTTCGCGCCGCGATATGGAAGAACTGATTATTGCCGGCCGTGTTTCCGTGAATGGCGAGCCGGCACATATAGGTCAACGCATCTTGCCGAATGATCAGGTGCGTATTAATGGCAAGCTGCTGCAACGAAAAGTCAGCACCAAGCCACCCCGCGTGCTGGTCTATCACAAGCAGTCAGGCGAAATTGTCAGCACCAGTGATCCTGAGGGTCGTGCGACGGTATTTGACCGCCTGCCCAATATGAAAACAGGCAAATGGCTGGCCGTAGGCCGGCTGGACTTCAACACTGAAGGCTTGCTTCTGTTTACCACTTCCGGTGATCTGGCGAATCGGCTGATGCACCCGAGATATGGCATTGAACGTGAATATGCCGTGCGTACGCTGGGTGAGCTGGAAGAGGGCATGCGGCAGAAATTGTTGTCGGGTGTGGATCTGGACGATGGTCCGGCAAACTTCAACAAGATTACCGATGGTGGCGGTGAAGGCGTCAATCGCTGGTATCGGGTGGTGATTTCCGAAGGTCGCAACCGTGAAGTACGCCGTATGTTCGAGGCTGTGGGGCTTACCGTTTCACGCCTGATCCGTACCCGTTATGGTGTCCTGACCTTGCCCAGCAATCTCAAGCGTGGCCGTTGGGAAGAGTTGGATGAGCATGCAGTGCGTAGCCTGTTAGCAGTCAGTGGACTGGAAAAACCGGCTCGGCCGCAGGCTGGACCGGGTGGACAGGGCAAACCGGGAAAAGGCAGGCCACAGGGCCAACAAGGTCAGCACTCAGGCAATCAGTTTGGTGCTCAGTTTGGCAATCAGACCGGCCCGAACGGTAAGCGTCCGGCGCGTCCGCGTCAGCCTGACCCTTTGCAGACCGCGCTGGGATATCCCAGCAGTGGAAATGGGAATGCTGGCCGTGGTCAGCGCCCGGATGGGCAGCGTCGCCGGGATGGTGCGGCCGGCAGCAACTGGACGGCCGACCGCTTTGGCGCTAGCACAGGCCCGCGTCGTCGTTCACGTGGCTAAATGATCGGCTGGCGAATTAGATTATTTTTATTTTGATAAGCTGTCGGTACCTGCTTGTGCATTGCGGCGAGTGATCTAATCGCATATAATCAGGGACTTAACAAAGCTGCTGGCTTTTGTGCGGGTGCCGTTCTTACAGCGGGTGCCGTGTGATGCAGAGCTGGGAGCATAAGAAAGATGGGCATTTGCCCATTTTTTTTTTCCTGAAAGCTTTGTGCTGATGCTGTCTTAGGAGTGTGTGTTTGGTTTTGTCTGAATTAATTGAAAAAACAGTGACCGGCATGGGCTACGAGCTGGTCGATTTCGAACAGGCCGCACGCGGGCTGCTGCGCGTGTACATCGACGTTCTGCCCGAAGAAGACAGAATGGTCACGGTAGAAGATTGCGAGAAGGTGACGCATCAGCTGTTGCATGTGCTCACTGTAGAGAACGCGAATTACGAGCGTCTCGAAGTATCGTCGCCCGGTCTGGACAGACCCCTGAAAAAAGTGGCTGATTACCTCCGTTTTGCAGGTCAGGAAGCGATCGTGAAGCTGCGTCGACCTATGGCCAGCGCAGCTAACCGTAAATCGTTTCAGGGTGTGTTGCATGCGCCTGAAGGCGAGACGCTGAAATTAGAATTTGAAGGCAATGAAGGGCCGGCGATGCTGGAGTTTTCGCTGGCGGAAGTGGACAAGGCACGCTTAGT
>CAIQLE010000348.1 GCA_903872555.1 uncultured bacterium | reverse complement strand
CAGCGCTCGCCAGACGGGCAATATCGACCAGATCGGCAATCACAGCCGAGGCAGTCGGTTCGGAGCCTGCACCTTTGCCGTTATACAGGGTGGCGCCCACTGCATCACCTTGCACCAGCACGGCATTCATGGCGCCTTCCACATTGGCGATCAGGCGACCTGAAGGAATCAGCGTGGGATGCACACGCAATTCAATGCCGCTCTCAACACGCCGTGCTATGCCCAACAATTTGATGCGGTAGCCCAGTTGTTCTGCATAGCGTATATCTGTTGCAGACAAATTCGTAATACCTTCAACATAGGCTTTATCGAACTGCACAGGAATGCCAAAGGCAATGGCCGACATGATGGTGGCTTTGTGTGCTGCATCGACACCTTCGATATCGAAAGTCGGGTCCGCTTCGGCATAGCCGAGTCGCTGTGCCTCTTTCAGTACCACATCAAAATCCAGCCCCTTGTCACGCATTTCGGACAGGATGAAATTCGTAGTGCCGTTGATGATGCCGGCTATCCACTGAATGCGATTCGCAGTCAGACCTTCACGCAGGGCCTTGATGATCGGTATGCCACCGGCAACGGCCGCTTCGAAGGCCACCATGACGCCCTTCTCCTGAGCCGCACGGAAAATTTCTGTTCCATGTGTGGCCAGCAATGCCTTGTTGGCCGTGACCACATGCTTGCCATTGGCGATAGCCTTCATCACCAGATCACGTGCTATGCCATAACCACCTATCAGTTCAATGACGATATCGATATCAGGATGGTTGACTACCAGATTGGCGTCATTCACCACTTCAATCTTGCCGCCCGTGATTTGCTTGGCCCGCTCCGTATCCAGATCCGCGACCATCACTATCTCAATCGAACGGCCGGCACGACGACGTATCTCTTCCTGATTACGCTGTAAAACGGTGAATGTACCTGCACCTACGGTACCTATGCCCAGCAAGCCAACTTTGATCGGTTTCATGATGTCTGTTTCAGATTCGTTAAAGCCCGCTACTTAGCGGGCATGGTGACGGCGATAACCGTCGAGGAAATGAGCGATGCGGCCTATAGCGACGGTCAGGTCATCTACATTCGGCAGGAATACGACGCGGAAGTGATCCGTCGTCGGGCAATTGAAGCCCGTGCCCTGTACGATGAGTACACGCTCTTCAGCCAGCAAATCATAGGCAAACTGCTGATCATCTTCAATCGGATACAGTTTGGGATCCAACCGCGGGAACATATACAGGGCTGATTTGGGTTTGACGCACGTGACTCCCGGAATCTGGGTCAGCAGGCTGTGCGCCATATCACGCTGACGCAGCAAACGACCACCCGGTGACACCAGATCATTGATGCTCTGATAGCCGCCCAGTGCGGTCTGGATGGCGAACTGACCCGGCACATTCGCGCACAAGCGCATGGAGGCCAGCATGTTCAGGCCTTCGATGTAATCCTTGGCGTGTTTCTTTTCACCCGAAACAATCATCCAGCCCGCGCGATAGCCGCAGGAGCGGTAATTCTTGGACAGGCCGTTGAAGGTAATGAAGAGTACATCCTCAGCCAGCGAAGCCATCGAGGTATGGGTATTACCGTCGTACAGTACCTTGTCGTAGATTTCATCAGCAAAGATGATCAGCTGATGCTGACGTGCCAGCTCAACAATTTGCTCCAGCAGTTCGACCGGATATAGGGCGCCGGTAGGATTATTAGGATTGATGACAACGATGGCACGAGTATTCGAATTGATTTTCTTGCGTATGTCTTCAATGTCAGGAAACCAGTCGGCCTGTTCATCACACATGTAGTGCACAGGCTTGCCGCCTGACAGACTGACCGCTGCTGTCCACAATGGGTAATCCGGTGCCGGCACCAGCACTTCATCACCACTGTTCAGTAAAGCGTTCATGCTCATGACGATGAGCTCTGAGGCGCCATTGCCCAGATAAATATCGTCGATGGTGACGCCCAGAATATGCTTTTCCTGACTGTATTGCATGATCGCCTTGCGCGGGGCGAACAGTCCTTTGGAGTCGGTATAACCGGCCGCATTGCCCATATTGCGTATCATGTCCTGGACAATTTCTTCGGGCGCATCAAAGCCAAACGGGGCAAGGTTGCCGATGTTCAGCTTGATGATTTTGTGGCCCTCTTCCTCCATCTGCCTGGCTTTCTCGAGCACAGGCCCGCGAATGTCATAGCAAACGTCGGCCAGTTTTTTGGATTTTTGAATTGTTTTCACGAACGGTTCCCGCTCAAGTAGTTGCACCGCAGGCAAAAAGTGTTGCACCGCGAGAAAACAAGCATTTTGCCCCAAATTTTGCGGGTTGACCAATGCAGCGCGACCGGCAGCCCCTTATCGGGATAAAATTGGGGTCTCATGAAGCTCCACTCCACCCAAACCCAGCAATATCAGACGGTTACGGGCTATGAAGATGACTGGATAGAGATTAATGCTCTGCGTTTCAGCCACAGCCTGATTGTGCTGCCTGAGACCCCGCCCGCAGTCTGGGCGGTGACTTCCTTCGAAGCCCTGAAATCGACTGATTTTGATCTGCTCGAAGCGTATGCGCCTGATCTGGTCATTCTCGGCACAGGACAGCGCCAACGCTTCGTACAGCCGGCTTTACTGACCGGCCTGATGGCCAGACGCATAGGCGTGGAGTGTATGGATAACCGGGCAGCCTGCCGTACCTATAACATCTTGATGACCGAAGGTCGCAAGGTCGCACTGGCGCTGATACTGCCCGGACAATAACAATCTCAATAGGGAGAATGCAGTGGGAGACCGTCCTTCAATCATCAATATGGCTGTACCCGATTTCTCTGCCGAGATGACCGGTGGTCAGACTTTCAGTCTGTCTGCCCACACAGGCAAAAAAGTCGTCTTGTATTTTTATCCCAAGGACAATACGCCAGGTTGCACCACGGAAAGTCTACAATTCCGCGATGCCCATGAACGCTTTGTCAAAGCTGGCGCAGAAGTGTTTGGCATCAGCCGTGACAGCCTGCGCTCCCATGAAGGGTTCAAGGCCAAACTGGCGCTGCCTTTTGAACTGATATCCGATGCCGATGAAACGATCTGCACTATGTTTGATGTCATCGTCATGAAATCCATGTATGGTAAAAAAGTGCGTGGTATAGAGCGCTCAACTTTTGTGATTGACGCTGCCGGCAAAATAATGAAAGAATGGCGTGGAGTCAAAGTTCCGGGGCATGTAGATGAAGTTCTGGAAGTGATTGAGGGCCTCGCCTGAATTAGCGTAACCCATTGAATCTCAATATATATTTTATTAAAAGGCTGTTTAAGAAAAAGGCTTATGTCCTTTTGCTTAAACAGCCTTTTCGTTTTTTCGGGTCATTATTGATCCCTTGCAGGTGTATTTTCTTCATTATCTTCAACTTATCCGTACGAGGTCCTGATGCCACTGCCTAAAATGCCTACTAAACCCGCAGCATTGCTTTCCCCGGTGGATTATCCCAAGGCAGAAAAAGGCAAGACAGTCAAACCAGCGATCGCTCTGGTCAGCCCGCCCGAAGCCAAGCCTGCTCAGGCACGTATCCGAACGGAAGCTCCCGCTCAGGATAAATCTGCAGCACGTCGCACTCGCAGCGATACACATGTGAAATCCTCGGCCAGCCGCTCAGGCGATAAACGGGGCGTCACCAAATTATTCGTTCTCGATACCAATGTGCTGATGCATGATCCGACCTCGCTGTTTCGCTTCGCCGAACATGATGTCTATCTGCCGATGATCACGCTGGAAGAGCTCGACAACCATAAAAAAGGCATGTCGGAGGTGGCGCGCAATGCACGTCAGGTATCGCGATCGCTGGACGCACTGGTGGCTGACACCTCGGAAGATGCGATTGATGAAGGTATATCCCTCAGCAAACTGGGTAATAAAGATGCCGTAGGCCGGCTGTTCTTCCAGACACGACTGTCGAACTGGACCTTGCCGCCCGGCCTACCGGAAGGTAAGGCTGACAATCAAATTCTGGGTGTCGTGCGCGCCCTGCAGGAGCAGCATCCTGAACGCCCTGTGGTGCTGGTATCCAAAGACATCAACATGCGCATTAAGGCACGTGCGCTGGGTCTGCCTGCTGAAGAGTATTTCAATGACCACGTGCTGGAAGATACCGACCTGCTGTACTCGGGCATCTTGCAGCTACCCGATGATTTCTGGGTCAAGCATGCCAAAGGCATGGAATCCTGGCAGGAAAGCAGGCAAGGTACGGGAGCGACGTATTACCGGGTCACCGGCCCGATGGTACCGGCCATGCTAGTCAACCAGTTTGTATTCATGGAACCCAAGAACGGCGAAGCCGCCTTCTATGGTCAGGTCACGCAAATCAATGGCAAGACGGCTGTGCTGCGTACCCTGCGTGATTACAGCCACAACAAAAATAATGTCTGGGGCATCACCTCGCGTAATCGTGAGCAGAATTTTGCGATGAATCTGCTGATGGACCCGGAATGTGATTTCGTCACGCTGCTCGGTCAGGCTGGCACCGGCAAGACCCTGTTAGCGCTGGCAGCAGGACTGGCGCAGGTGCTGGAAACCAAGCAATACAATGAAATCATCGTGACCCGAGTCACCGTACCGGTAGGGGAAGACATAGGCTTCCTGCCCGGCACGGAAGAAGAAAAAATGTCTCCCTGGATGGGCGCATTCGATGACAACCTCGAAGTGCTCAACAAATCGGATTCGGATGCGGGTGAATGGGGCCGTGCAGCGACGCAGGAATTGATACGCTCACGTATCAAGATTAAATCGCTCAACTTCATGCGTGGTCGTACCTTCGTCAACAAATACCTGATCATCGACGAAGCACAGAACCTCACACCTAAACAGGTCAAAACACTGGTCACCCGAGCAGGCCCGGGAACCAAGATCATTTGTCTGGGGAATATCGCCCAGATTGATACCCCCTACCTGACGGAAGGTTCGAGTGGTCTGACCTATGTGGTGGATAGATTCAAGGGCTGGTCACATAGCGGACACATCACACTGGCACGCGGTGAACGTTCAAGGCTGGCTGACCATGCGAGCGATGTGCTGTAAATCTGTGCTGTAGATCTGCGCTGTCAATTCACACGCATAAAAAAACCTGCCGAGTAATTGGCAGGTTTTTTTACCTGATGCCGGCATACCGCCAACATCATGGAGCATTTACAAAATCTGGCGCCCTATCCACCAGGCGATTGCCGCGACAAAGGCCGATGCAGGAATCGTAAAGATCCAGGCCCAGACGATATTGCCAGCGACGCCCCAGCGCACAGCAGACATCTTGCGCGAAGAACCCACACCCACAATCGCACCAGTGATGGTATGCGTTGTCGACACGGGGACGCCGAGTGCCGTTGCCATGAACAAGGTGATCGCACCACCCGTCTCGGCACAAAAGCCACCGACAGGTTTCAGCTTGGTGATTTTCTGACCCATGGTTTTAACAATGCGCCAGCCGCCAAACAGCGTACCCATACCGATGGCGATATAGCAGCTGACAATCACCCAGATCGGCAGATCATCACCGGGGGCAAGCGCACCCGCCGAGATCAGAAGCATCCAGATGATGCCCATAGTTTTTTGAGCGTCATTGCCGCCATGACCAAGACTGTACATCGAGGCTGACACCAGCTGCATGCGTCTGAACCATTTATCCACTCGCTGCGGTGTACTGCGTACAAACAGCCAGGACACGATCAGCATCATCAGTGAGCCAAACAAAAAACCCAGTAAGGGTGACAGTACGATGAAGGTAATGGTTTTAATCAGGCCGCCGGCAATCAGCGAATCAGTGCCTGATTTTGCGACAGCTGCACCTACCAGTCCACCGATCAGCGCATGCGATGAGGAAGAAGGAATGCCGTAGTACCAGGTCAGTAAATTCCAGGCAATGGCTCCCATCAGAGCGCCAAATACAACGTAGTGATCTACTACGGAAGGATCAATCGTCCCCTTGCCCACCGTGGTGGCCACCTTGAGGTGGAACACCATAATGGCGATGAAATTAAAAAATGCAGCCATCGCCACGGCCTGATGCGGTTTTAGAACGCCGGTCGATACCACCGTCGCGATCGCATTCGCGGCATCATGAAAGCCGTTCATAAAATCGAACAGCAATGCCATGATGATCAGTGATGCAAGTACGTAAATGCTGATGTTTAGAGTATGCATGCGTCAGGCTGTTATTGTTTGAATAGCGACTCAGGCGTTTTCAACGATGATGCCTTCAACGATATTGGCGACATCCTCGCAACGGTCGGTGACGGTTTCCAGAAGTTCGTAAATAGCTTTGAGCTTGATGAGATTACGGACATCGGGCTCTTCACGGAAGAGCTTGGACATTGCAGCACGCATCACGTGGTCTGCATCAGATTCAAGTCTGTCGATGTCAGAACAAATCACGAGCATCTCGCGCGCATTGTCCATATTGTGTAGCAGTGACACGGCCGCCAGCACTTTTTCGCAAGAAGCCTGGCACAGCTCCGCAAGTCGCTTGGCCTCAGGCGTGATTTCCTTGATGTCATACAGGGAGATGGTCTGCGCTGCGTCTTCCATCAGATCGAGAATGTCATCCATGCGCGTGATCAACTGATGGATGTCATCACGATCTAAGGGAGTGATAAAGGTTTTATGCAGTAAATCAAGGGCCGCATGCGTGACCTTGTCAGCCTGCTTCTCTATGCTTTCAATGGCATGGACGCGGTGTTCAAGATCGTCGAAATTCGTCATCAGGGCAACCATCTCTTTGCCGCCCTTCACGCACAGTTCACCGTGCTGGATGAAAAACTCGAAAAACTTGCCTTCTGTAGGCATTAATCTTCCGAACATAAGCTGTTTCCTTTCCCTTCAATGGGTGGGTTACTGATACAAATTATTCACTGTTACCGTAAACAGCAGCGGCACCCGTATAGTTTTCAAATTTAGTGAACTGGCCTATGAAAGTCATGCGCACATGACCGATAGGACCATTACGCTGTTTACCGATAATGATTTCGGCACTGCCTTTGTCTGGCGAATCGGGGTTATAAACTTCATCGCGATAAATAAACAAAATCACATCAGCGTCCTGCTCAATGGCGCCTGATTCCCGCAGGTCAGACATCACAGGACGTTTATTCGGTCTTTGCTCCAGCGAGCGATTCAACTGCGATAAGGCAATCACGGGGCAATTTAATTCTTTGGCCAGACCTTTGAGGTTACGAGAGATTTCAGAGATCTCCGTAGCACGATTTTCACCTGCAGAATTGGCTGACATCAGCTGCAGGTAATCTACAATGATCAGACCCAGCTTGCCGCACTGACGCGCTAAGCGGCGCGAACGCGCACGCAACTCTATCGAACTCAGTGCAGGTGTTTCATCAATAAAGATTTGCGCATCGTTCATTTTCTGAATCGCATGCGTGAGGCGCGGCCAGTCTTCATCATTCAGACGGCCTGTACGTAAACGATGCTGATCCAGACGTCCCACCGAGCCCAGCATACGCATGGCCAGTTGAGAGCCGCCCATCTCCATGGAGAAAATAGCGACCGGCAGGCCACTGTCGACAGCAACGTTCTCGCCGATATTGACTGAAAAAGCGGTCTTACCCATAGAGGGACGACCGGCGACGATGATCAAGTCTCCAGGCTGTAAGCCCGAGGTCATGCGATCCAGATCGACGAAGCCGGTAGGCACGCCCGTGATGTCATTCGGGTTATCGCGGTTGTAGAGTTCGTCGATGCGCTCTACCACTTGCGTCAGCAAAGGTTGTATCTCTATGAAGCCTTGCGAACCACGCGAGCCCTCTTCCGCAATCGCAAAAATCTTGGACTCTGCTTCGTCCAGCATTTGCTTGACTTCTTTACCCTGAGGATTGAAGGCATTGCCCGAAATCTCATCGGATACGGTGATCAGCTTACGCAGCACACCGCGATCACGAACAATCTCGGCATAGCGACGTATATTGGCTGCAGAAGGTGTGTTCTGTGCGAGCGCGTTCAGGTAGGACAGGCCGCCGACTTCTTCAGCCTTGCTCGATGAAGAGAGAGAATCAAAGACCGTGATCACATCCGCAGGCTTGGCTGCATTGATCAGCTTGACGATGTGCTGAAAAATCAGCCGATGATCATAACGATAAAAATCGTCAGCACTGACTCTGTCAGCAATACGATCCCATGCCGCGTTATCGAGCATGAGTCCACCCAGCACCGACTGCTCCGCCTCGATGGAATGAGGAGGGATGCGAAGTGAATCAAGCTGGGGATCGGACCTATTGTTCATAGGAGAAGATTATACCTGTTACCCACTGGCATAAGACCCGTAGTAGGCCTTGTCAGCACCAAGTTACAGAGCATTTTTTATGCTTAGCATCAAAACAAGGTTTTAATAAAATGCAGGCAAAAAAATAGCCGGGAAAACCCGGCTATTTTTATTCCGACTTGGGAATATCAGACCTGTTCGCCCACGACAGCGACATTAATCTCAACCACCACGTCAGTGTGCAGAGCAACGCTCAGCGCATGATCGCCTGTTGTCTTCAATGGACCCTGAGGCATACGAATCTGGGCCTTGTCGACTTTGAAACCCTTCTTGACCAGCGCATCTGCCACGTCATGGTTGGTAATAGAACCAAACAGACGGCCATCAACGCCGGATTTTTGCGATACCTGAACGGTAGAACCGGCCAGTTTTTCGCCCTGAGCCTGAGCTGCAGCCAGTTTTTCAGCTGCTGCTTTTTCCAGTTCAGCACGTTTCGCTTCGAACTGGGCGATCGCTTCAGCGGTCGCACGACGAGCCATACGTTGTGGGATCAGAAAGTTACGTGCGTAACCGTCTTTGACACGGACTACAGCGCCCAGGTCACCCAGGTTCGCCACTTTTTCCATCAGAATGACTTGCATTTTTTTCTCCAGGAGATTGTCTAGGAACGCCGAATCAGGCGTTGTGCAGATCGGTGTATGGCAGCAATGCCAGATAACGCGCACGCTTGATCGCGGTATCCACCTGACGCTGATAATGCGCGCGAGTGCCTGTCAGGCGTGCGGGCATGATCTTGCCGTTTTCCTGGACGAAGTCCTTCAGGGTGTCTACATCTTTGTAATCAACCTGTTCCACCTTAGCGACGGTGAAGCGGCAGAATTTTTTACGCTTGAACAGCGGGTTTTGCTGTTTGCGTTTCTCTTTGAGTTTGCTCTTGTCGAATTTTTTACCGAATGCCATTTTGCTGGCTCCTGAATCTTAAGAAATTGTTTCGAAATCCGTGAGGTGAAAAATCAGGCTTTTACTATTCCGGTTCTTGCGGGCCATAAAGCCATGAAACCGAAATGCTTTGCCTAATTCAGCTCGCTCCAGTTGTTGGGCCATTTGTCCTGCAGCGATTGCCGGCAGTTCAAGTTCGACCTGTCTACTGATGCCTGCTTCGACCTGCTGCGATGCGTGACTCAATGTGGCAGTCATCATCGCAATTCCGGCGGGCGTGTAACGCATGATGTCACGCTCTGCCAGGGTCGCTATGCATTGAAAGCTGTTATCACCTCGCTCTGTCAAGGACACTGTGCCTGTCAGGCAGCCGAAGCCTCGGCGCGCTGGCTCTTGGCCGCATCTTCTTTCTGCACGCTCTTCATGATGGGTGAAGGCGCAGTTTCAGCCTTCTTCATGCGAACGGTCAGGTGACGCAGCACGGCATCATTAAACTTGAAGCCGGTTTCGATCTCGGTCAGGGTCTCGCCGTCGCATTCGATATTCATGCAAACGTAGTGAGCCTTAGCAAGCTTTTGAATCATGTAAGCCATCTGGCGACGACCCCAGTCTTCAACGCGATGAATCTTGCCACCGCGTGCAGTGACTTGACCCTTGTAGCGTTCGATCATCGCGGGCACTTGCTCGCTCTGGTCCGGGTGGACGATAAAAACTATTTCATAGTGACGCATCATTACTCCTTGTGGTCGGATTACTGAATCGCCCACCTCGGCGTCAGGACGAGTGTGGGAAGAGGAAAAGCCCGCCACTTTAACCTGTTTATGGCGAATACTCAATGCCATCAGGGGCTTAGGAGCTAAATGAGATGCAAAGTCTGTACAAAACACTTGCTTTTGGTCTAATGCTGTATAAAAATACAGGCTGTTGATATAAACAGCTTAATTCAGGGGAGCCCCGCATGATCAAACTAACCGCCCGCCAGGAACAAATCCTCGAGCTGATCCGCGATGCCATAGAGACAACAGGCTTCCCACCCACACGCGCTGAAATCGCTAACGAACTCGGTTTTCGTTCAGCTAACGCAGCTGAAGAACATTTACAGGCACTGGCCCGCAAAGGCGCAATCGAAATTTCTCCCGGCACCTCACGCGGCATACGCCTGCTGGATAGACCCGCTGATGGCAGTCGCCTAAGCCGTTTCAGCGCCGGCCAGATGGCCTTGCCCCATCCCGATTTAATGCAATTTTCGCTGCCTCTGATAGGACGGGTAGCCGCCGGTTCCCCCATACTGGCTGAAGAACATATCTCCGCTACTTATCAGGTAGACCCTGCATTATTTACCGCCCGCCCCGATTACCTGCTCAAAGTGCGCGGCATGTCTATGCGCGATGCGGGCATTATGGACGGTGATTTACTGGCCGTTAAAAAAACCGATACCGCCCGTGACGGGCAAATCGTTGTGGCGCGACTGGACGATGAGGTGACAGTCAAACGCTTCCGCCGCAATGGCAGTGTGATCGAACTGCTGCCAGAAAACCCGGAGTTCAACACGATACGGGTAGAGCCGGGCCAGCATGAATTTGCGCTGGAAGGTCTGGCAGTAGGCTTGCTACGGGCCTGGGCCTGATTTTGACCTGACCCATGTACTCACATGAATACCTGGATCACATGATTTCATCTGAATTCGCCTCGGCTACTTGAAACGCTGTCGGCGGTGAATCATCTGGGTCGCCATCCCGCGCAATATATTGACTTCCTCAGTCTCTAACGCCGTACGCGCAAACAAACGCCGCAGCCGCGGCATCAGCTTCTTCGGACTATCCGGATCTAAAAACTCTATTTCAATCAAGGCCTGTTCCAGATGCGTGAACATGCCCTCCACTTGCTCTGAGCTGGCCAGATCACCTTTGAAACCTATCGCACTTGGCACCCGCTCGTCTCCTAGTGAAGCCATACGGCACTCATAGGCCAGAATTTGTACTGCCTGCGCCAGATTTAGTGAGGAATAATCAGGGTTGGCAGGCACAGATACCAGCGCATTACATTTTTCCACTTGCTCATTCGACAGACCAAACCGCTCATTGCCAAACACCAGCGCCGCCTGTAAATCAGCACCTGAAGAAAGTGTGGTCGCAAGCGCACGGGGCTCAAAAACCGGTGGCGAAAATTCACGCGGACGAGCTGACATGGCCACGCTAAAGTTGCAGCCTGCCAGCGCTTCATCCAGCGTAGCGACGATGCGCGCGTTCTCCAGCACATCATTGGCCCCGCTGGCCAACGCGATCGCCTCAGCGTCCTGCAAAGGTTGAGCCACCCGCGGATTGACCAGCACAAGCTGGGAAAAACCCATGGTTTTCATGGCGCGCGCAGCCGAGCCTATATTGCCGGGGCGACTAGTCTCGACCAGAACAAAACGAAGGCGCTGAAAAAGGGATGTAGTTTGCACGGGCAGGTTCATTTAAAATAGAGGCTTCGCGCGACCAGAAAGGTTTCCGGTCGCATCGCTCATTGTCATTGCCGCTGCAATTCTAACGGAACCACCATGCATCCCATGATCAACACCGCGGTGAAAGCCGCGCGTCGTGCCGCCACTATCATTAATCGAGCCTCTTTCGATATCGATCAGGTACGCGTAACGCAAAAGAATCACAACGATTTTGTCACCGAAGTGGACAAGGCAGCTGAAGAAGCCATCATCAGCACGCTCAGGCAAGCTTATCCCGATCACGCCATTCTTGCAGAAGAATCAGGTGCTTCCGCGAATCTGCACGATGAGAATGAAAACGTCTGGATCATTGATCCTCTGGACGGTACAACGAACTTCATTCATGGTTTCCCGCAGTATGCGGTTTCTATCGCTCTGCAGCACCGTGGCCAGATTACTCAGGCTGTGGTGTACGACCCCACTCGTAATGAATTATTCACGGCCAGCAAAGGCGCAGGCGCCTTCCTGAATGACAAGCGCATACGCGTAGGCAAACGTGACAGGCTGGCTGATGCACTCATAGGCACCGGCTTTCCCTACAGCGACCTGAGCGGTCTGGACGAGTATCTGAAAATGTTCAAAATCATGACCGAGAAATCGGCAGGTCTGCGTCGTCCGGGATCAGCTGCGCTGGATCTGGCCTATGTAGCTGCAGGTCGTCTGGATGGCTTTTTTGAGAAAAAACTCAAACCCTGGGACATGGCAGCAGGCGCATTGCTTGTCACGGAAGCCGGCGGCATCATGGCCAATTTTTCAGGAGAATCAGATTATCTTTACAAAGGTGATGTGATTGCAGGATCACCCAAGGTTTTCTCGCAAATGCTGAATCTACTGACACCGTTTGCAAAGTAAGCGCCTGTCGCGATAAACTGCTGCGTGTTAGCAGCGGTTTGCCTAATTACTCTTATTGTATGCACCGCTGTCGCCTTGCTCGACCTAAGAAGACAGGCTTTTCAGCTGCAACATCATTTGCATCATTCGCATCATTCGTTTTCAGTCTGTCAGCGCCTGCATGATCAAACGCAAGCGCTGACAGACTAAAGCTCGCTTAGTGCTATACTCCGGT
>CAIQLE010000347.1 GCA_903872555.1 uncultured bacterium | reverse complement strand
CTGTCGTCAGCGATGCGCTTGAGTCGATACAGTTCATCCAGCGCTTCACGCGGACTAAGACTGTCGGGATCGAGCTCAAGCAAGGCCTGAAGTGCGGGCGAAGGAGTGACATGGTGTGTTTGTGACGTGTCTTCCTGCTCATCCGAGGCAGCTGCTGCGCCAGAGGTAAACAAATCAAATTGTCCGGCTGATTCTGCTGACTGTGCCTCCAGCAGCGCCAGATGCTTACGCGCTGCCTTGATGACGCTCTGGGGAACGCCCGCCAGTTGCGCAACTTGCAGACCATAGCTTTGCGAAGCGGGGCCTTCCTGAACGGCATGCAGAAAAACGATGCTGTCTTTATGTTCGACGGCAGACAGGTGAACATTCGCGCAAGCTGAATGCTTTTGTGGCAGCTGCGTCAATTCAAAATAATGCGTGGCAAACAAAGTGAAGCTGCGGTTTTGCTGCAGTAAACCGTTCGCAATCGCCCAGGCCAGCGCCAGTCCGTCAAAGGTGGAGGTGCCACGACCGACTTCATCCATCAGCACCAGTGATTGTTCTGTTGCCCCATGCAAGATGGCTGCCGACTCCATCATTTCGACCATGAAGGTCGAATAACCTGCGGCCAGATCATCCGCTGCCCCTATGCGCGTGAAGATGCGGTCTATCGGGCCTATGCTGGCGGCAGTGGCAGGTACATAACTTCCGACGTAAGCCAGCAAAGTAATCAATGCCAGCTGACGCATATAGGTGGACTTGCCGCCCATATTGGGGCCGGTGATCAGTAACAGGCGGCGTTCGGGTGTCAGATGACAGTCGTTGGCAATGAAGCGCTCTATGGCCTTTTCAACCACAGGATGCCGACCCTGCGTCACAGCGATGCCCGCTTGTTCTGTTAGTTGTGGCTGGCACCACTGATGGCGCAAGGCATGCGCCGCCAGCGCAACCAGCACATCGAGTCGTGCTGCCGCCAGAGCCACACGCTGCAGGCTTGTGATATGGCTCGCCATATCTTTTAGCAGCTGTTCATACAGAATTTTTTCGCGTGCCAGTGCACGGTCTTGTGCTGAGAGTGCCTTATCTTCAAAGGCTTTCAGTTCAGGCGTAATGTAACGCTCGGCATTTTTTAGGGTCTGACGACGGCGATAATCTTCCGGCACCTTGGCGGTCTGACCATGCGTGACTTCAATATAAAAGCCATGCACTTTGTTGTACTCAACGCGCAGATTGGCTATGCCGGTACGTTCACGCTCGCGTGCTTCCAGATCCAGTAGAAATTGACCGGCGTTTTCAGACAAACCGCGCAACTCATCTAGTTCGGCATCAAACCCTGTGGCCATCACTCCGCCATCACGCACCATGGCAGCGGGTTCATCAGCTATCGCCCGTTCAAGCAGGGACAGGCCATCGGCCGGTGCGGCCAGCTCCGCATGCGTTTGTTGCAGCAGTGGCGTAACAGCGATCGCAGGGCTGCTTGCCAGAATTTCCAGTGCGGACTGCAGTAAGGGCATTTGCTGCAAACCGGTACGCAAAGCAGCCAGATCGCGCGGTCGTGCAGACTGCAGTGCAATGCGGCTGGCGATACGTTCAATGTCCGGTACGCTGGCCAGCAGGGCTGAGAATGTTTCGCAGGTATCAGTCGCCAGTAGCGCGGCAATCGCTGCATGACGGCCCTGAGCAATGGCTTGCGAGCGCGGCGCATGATGCAGCCAGTTGCGCAGCAGGCGTGAGCCCATGGCGGTACGGCAGTGATCCAGCAAGGAGAACAGGGTAGGCGATTGCCCCTCAGATCCACGTAGCGGTTCGCTTAGTTCAAGGTTGCGCCGGGTGGCGGCGTCCATGCCTATGAACTCATCTTCGTTTTCAACCTGCAGCGTGCGTACATGCTGCAAATGCTTGCCCTGAGTATTGCGGGCATAGACGAGCAGGGCGCCCACCGCCCCCAGAGCTGCGCTCAGTCCCTGTGCGCCAAAGCCTGTCAGCGTGGCTGCGCCTAATTGTTCCAGTAAGAGTTTTTCTGCCGCTGGAATTTCAAAATGCCAGTCAGCGACGGTGGTAGGTTTGATGCCGGGTAGCTGTTGCAGTAAAGCGGAGACGCTGCTGTCGGCCAGTATTTCAGCCGGGGTGATGCGTTCTAATTCCTGACGCAGCTGCAAACTGAGATGCGCCTCATCGCTTGCCAGTTCAGTCACACGCAATTGGCCGCTGGCCAGTGACAGCCATGCCAGTCCCAGTGTGATGCCTTTGCGTTGACGCAGAATATGGACAGCCAGCAGAGGGCGTTCGGACTTTTCTGGCAGGAGCTCGGCATCGGTCAGTGTGCCGGGCGTGACGATGCGCTGTACGCACCGCTCTACCGGTCCTTTGCTGGTAGCGGGATCACCGACCTGTTCGCAGATGGCGATGGACTCACCCAGCTTGACCAGCTTGGCAAGGTATTGATCGAGCGAGTGAAAGGGCACACCCGCCATCTTGATCGGGCTGCCATTCGAGTTGCCGCGCTGGGTTAGGGTGATACCGATCAGGCGCGAGGCTTTTTCAGCATCTTCAAAAAAGAGCTCATAAAAATCTCCCATGCGGTACAGCAGCAGCATGTCCGGATGCTCGGCCTTGATGCTCAGATACTGACGCATCATCGGCGTGTGATTGTCGAGACTGGTACGCTCGGGAGAGTTCATGAATTCGTGTCTTGGAATGGAAGAAGCCGGGGATCAACGCCCGGCCTCTGTTTGAAACGAAAATGTAGCACAGCCTGAAGGCTGCTTGTTCCTATGCTGACTTAGCCGCCGCGTGGTTTCCTGGGCTGAGCAGAGTTGCCGCCTGAATTCAGCAGTGCCGGACCCCGCCCATTACCCGATCTGGGTGCAGCCTGACGCTGTCCGCTCGGTGACGCATGACGTGGTGCCGCTGATTTTGCGGGAGCACTGCGCTGACCGCTACGGTTACCGGCGCCATAGTTGATGCTATTGCCATTGATGTCACCATTGGCGTCACGCAAATTCGATGACCCAGCAGTAGCGCTGTTGCCCTGACTCTGGGGGCGTGCGCGGCTGCTCGCATGGCTGCTTGCGCTGGCGCTGCCACCACTGCTACGGCCTCTGTTTCCGCCACCGGCACCCTGACCACCGCCATTGCTTCTGGGGGCAGCAGCACGCTGGCCGCCACGCTGAGGCTGGCGACCGCGGTTTTCTTGGCTGCGCAACTGTATAGGCTGTGCACGTGCAGTCGGATCAGGTTCGAAACCGGCGATGACTTCAACCTCAATCTCGCGTTTAATAAAGCGCTCGATATCATGCAGCAGACTTTTTTCATCGACGCAGACCAGTGATATCGCTTCACCGGTCGAACCTGCACGACCGGTTCGGCCTATGCGGTGCACATAATCTTCCGATACATTCGGTAAATCATAGTTGACCACATGCGGCAGCTGATCAATATCGATGCCACGGGCAGCAATATCAGTCGCAACCAGCACTTGTAATTTTGCGCTCTTGAATTCTGCCAGTGCGCGCGTACGTGCAGCCTGACTCTTGTTGCCGTGAATAGCGAGTGCGCTGATGTCGGCCTTGCCCAGTTGTTCAGCCAGTTTGTTGGCGCCATGTTTGGTGCGGGTGAAGACCAGCACCTGGAACCAGTTACGTTCCTTGATCAGGTGTGTCAGCAGCAGATGCTTTTTGTCACGATCAACCGGATGAATTTTTTGCGCAATCACTTCCACGGTTGAGTTGCGCCTGGCTACCTCGATCATGGCTGGATTGTTCAGCAAGCCATCGGCCAGTGCCTTGATCTCATCGGAGAATGTGGCCGAGAACAGTAAATTCTGTCGCTTGGGTGGCAGCACCGCCAGAATCTTGCGAATGTCGCGTATGAAGCCCATATCGAGCATACGGTCTGCTTCATCCAGTACGAGAATTTCTACTTGCGTCAGATCGACAGCATGTTGCTGCATCAAATCCAGCAGGCGTCCGGGTGTGGCCACCAGAATATCTATGCCGCGCTGCAGGCGCTGCATTTGTGGGTTGATGTTGACGCCGCCAAAAATTACGGCCGATGTCAGGCTGACATACTTGCCATAAGTGCGAACACTTTCTTCGACCTGTGCAGCGAGTTCACGCGTAGGCGTTAACACCAAAGCACGCACACAGCGTGGCGCAGGGCGTTTGCCACCTGAAAGCAATTGCAGTACAGGTAGTGTAAAGCCTGCCGTTTTTCCGGTACCGGTCTGGGCGCCAGCTAATAAGTCACCACCTTTGAGTACGGCGGGTATGGCTTGCGCTTGAATAGGGGTGGGTTGGGTATAACCGTTTTCCGTGACGGCACGCACGATAGGTTCGGACAAGCCGAGTTCAGCAAATGACATGTATTTGAATTTTTTGGTCGACCCGCCGCCGCTTGAGGGCGCCAGTCACAGGTCAGAGGGGATGAATGCAGGAGATGCAGCAAGGAGACTGGAAAAAATGCTGCGTGACCGGAGTATAGCACTAAGCGAGCTTTAGTCTGTCAGCGCTTGCGTTTGATCATGCAGGTGCTGACAGACTGAAAACGAATGGTGCGAATGGTGCGACTCATGTTGCAGCTGTAAAGCCAGTCTTCTTAGGTCGAGCAAGGCGACAGCGGTGCAGCCTATAAGAGTTATGAGGCAAACCGCTGCTAACACCGCAGCGGTTTATGGCGACAGGCGCTTACTTTGCAAACGGTGTCAGTAGATTCAGCATTTGCGAGAAAACCTTGGGTGATCCTGCAATCACATCAACTTTGTAAAGATAATCTGATTCTCCTGAAAAATTGGCCATGATG
>CAIQLE010000346.1 GCA_903872555.1 uncultured bacterium | reverse complement strand
TGCAGGCTCTCAACCTCAGCCTATGAACGCGTCATCCAGCAGGCAGCGCAACTGGCAGAGCGTGGATTGCGTGTGCTAGGCGTAGCAAGTGCCACGCATCGCTCAGACTCCACCTGGCCAGACAGCCAGCAGGCGTTTAACTACACATGGCTGGGACTGATCGCACTCTCTGACCCCTTGCGCCCTGAAGTGCCAGCGGCCATCGCGCAATGTCATCGTGCGGGCATACGTGTGATCATGATTACAGGCGACCATCCGCGAACAGCCAGAGCGATTGCAGCGCAGGCCGGCATCACCAGCGCCGAGAGTCTCACCGGCGCAGACATCGAGAGTATGGATGCAGCGGCACTGGCGCAGGCCTGTGTGAATGTGAATGTTTTTGCGCGTGTTAAACCAGAACAAAAACTGGCACTGGTACAAGCGCTGAAACAGCAGTCTCATGTGGTGGCGATGACAGGTGATGGCGTCAATGATGCTCCGGCACTCAAGGCAGCGCATATAGGTATCGCCATGGGCCAGCGCGGCACCGATGTGGCACGCGAAGCTGCTTCACTGGTACTGCTGAAAGATGATTTCAATTCCATACTGCAGGCTATACATACAGGCCGCCGAACCTTCGCCAATATGCGTCAGGCCATGGTCTACACCCTGGCCGTGCATATTCCTATCGTTGGCCTCGCCTTGTTGCCCGTCATATTTGGCTTGCCGCTAATGCTGACGCCCTTGCATATCGCTTTTCTGGAACTGGTAATTGATCCGGCCTGCTCGGTCGTCTTCGAAGCAGAGCACATGGATGAAGGGCTGATGCTGCAAGCGCCACGCGACACCCACGAGCCTTTGCTGAATATGAGGCATGCCATGCAAAGCATGATCTACGGCAGCCTGACCACGATCGCCGCGTTCAGCACCTATGCCTGGCTACAGAGTCAGGGCGAAGCTGCCTCATCAGCATCGACTGCTGCGTTTGTCGTGCTGGTAGTTGGGAATGCGATATTAATTTTGCCTAACCGCTCCCCGCAACTGGAATGGCGGCGCATGTGGGCAAGTCTGCCTGCAGTCTCGGCATGGGTACTGGGTATCAGCATGATGGCTTTATGCTTAGTCACGAATGTGCCGCAGTTAGCAGAAGCATTTCGCTTCCAGCCTTTGTCAGCATCGGCATGGATGCTGAGTTTTGTGATGGGTGTCTGTTTACTGCCAGGATTTCAGCTAATCAAACTTGCACTGTCGCGACGCTCAGTGCTGCATACCCGGTAACAGCCTTTGCCGGCGGATTTGGCTTGATACATGGCGGCATCTGCCTGATGCAAGAGACCGTCCGCATCATGCGCATGCGTAGGATAGATCGCAATACCCACTGAACATTTCACATCACGTGCAGCCCAGGGCGCAAATTCCGGTGAATGACGGAAGGAATTCACAATCTGTGCGGCCACCAGTTCGGCATAATCATCCCGATCCAGATGTTCTATGAGGACGGTGAACTCATCGCCGCCCAGACGGACCACAGCATCGCTGGTACGGACAGTATTCTTGAGACAAATAGCTGCCATACGCAATAGTTCATCGCCCCCTGCATGACCTAAGGTGTCATTAATTTTTTTAAAATTATCCAGATCGATGAAAAGCAAGGCGCAACGCTTGCGTGCTGATCGTGCTCGCAGCAAAGCGCCAGGCAAAAATTGATTCAGCCAGCGCCGGTTGGGCAAACCAGTCAGGGTATCTGTGATGGCCAGTTTCGCAATTTCCTGCTGCTGCAGCTTGGCTTCAGTCACATCTCTGACCGTGACTGCAATACCATCACCGGAACGCAGTGCCTGACGCTGGAACCAGCCGGGCTGATGTATGGAATCCTGTTGGATCTGCATTTCATCTTCGATGAAAGCTTGAGACACTAGTTGACCGAAAAAATCATACATCTGCTGCCGCTCATCCGTTGAATAAATCTCAGTAAAGGTCTGACCGATCAACTGTTTACGCGGAATGCCGAACATGGTCGCGGCACGCTCATTACAGTCTTCTATGCGGTAATCCAGAATTTCTCCGTCTCTTGCACGCAAGGGCTGCAGCATATAAAAAGCTTCACGCGCACCATCAACTGCCAGACGGAATGTGGCGCGTACACGCTCAGCAAGCATACGACGCCTTGCGTTTTCAGCGTGCGTCAAACCGCCTGAGACACAGGCAAAAATAATCAACACAGAGATGATGCCGCCGATAGCAAGATAGCTATTGCGGGTCGATGCATAAGCTACCAATGCACTATCTTCCGTGATACCGGCAATGGCGATCACGGGATAGTCCGTCAGTACTTTCCAGCCCAGATATCTAGGCCTGCCATCAAGAAAAGAATCGCCAGGTTCAAACACCACGCCCTCCGCAGTAGGAAACACGGCAAGATGTGAAAAAACCTCGGTATTGCTGACCTGATCCTGAGCCATCTTGGCGACCAGTTGCGTACCCTGAATTAATCTGGCTGAAATGAAATCGCCTTCATGAAACTGATCATAACTGTTCAGGTTGGCAAGATAAGATTGTTCGGCAGAGACCAATACAACACCGGCAAATTCGCCCTGCTTATCATTGATACGGCGCGTAAAGCGTATGGTTTTTTTTCCGGTCAGGCCACCCATACCGGCCGAGGGCGGATTGATTTTCAAGTGGTCATCATAACTAATCTGATGGTGGCTGAAAAATTCCTGGCC
>CAIQLE010000345.1 GCA_903872555.1 uncultured bacterium | reverse complement strand
CTTCGAGTCCTTCGGTATCGGTCACGATGGCGGTCTGCGCCAGCACGGGCAATACAGCCGCCGCGAAACTGGTGCCGAGCGCGACTTGGAGAAATTCTCGGCGCTCAAGCTTTTCAGACTTGGCCGGATTAGACAACAGACTTTGCAGATCTTGCTGTATGCGATGCATGGCGATCTCCTTTAGTGGGCGACTTCCCAGTTTGCACCGGCTCCGACTTCGGCAACCAGAGGTACCTTCAATTCTGCGACACCCGCCATCAAAGCCGGCAACATCTGCTTCACCAAGGCAAGTTCGGCCTCGGGCACATCCAGCACGAGTTCATCATGCACCTGCATCACCATGATAGAGCTCAGCTTTTCTGTATCCAGCCAGTCCTGTACAGCGATCATGGCGAGCTTGATCAAATCAGCGGCCGTGCCCTGCATGGGCGCATTGATCGCGGCACGCTCGGCTCCCTGACGGCGCGGACCATTCGGCGAATTGATTTCTGGCAGCCAGAGCCGACGGCCAAACACGGTCTCGACAAAGCCATGCGATTTAGCCTGCAGGCGCACATCATCCATGAAGCGTTTCACGCCGGCGAAGCGCGTGAAATATTTATCCATATACATCTGGGCAGCTGAACGCTCCACACCCAGATTGCCCGCCAGGCCAAAAACACTCATGCCATACATGAGACCAAAATTAATCACCTTGGCGGCACGTCGCTGATCGCTGTTCACTTCGGGTACAGGCACACCAAAAATTTCGGCGGCAGTCGCGCGGTGTATATCTTCTCCTGAAGCGAAGGCGCGCAACATGCCTTCATCGCCGGAAAGATGCGCCATGATGCGCAATTCAATCTGCGAATAATCTGCTGACACAATCACATTGCCGGGCGAAGCAATGAAGGCTTCGCGTATGCGTCGTCCTTCAGCTGTGCGCACGGGGATGTTCTGTAAATTCGGATCATTCGAAGAGAGCCTGCCCGTGACCGCAATCGCCTGACCGTAATTGGTATGCACACGACCGGTTGCCGGGTTCAGCATCTTTGGCAGTTTGTCGGTATAGGTGGATTTGAGTTTGGACAGGCTGCGATATTCCAGCAAAATTTTTGGCAGGGGATAATCTTCCGCCAGCTTTTGCAAGACTTCTTCATCCGTCGAAGGCGTACCACCCGGTGTTTTTTTCACGACGGGCAGCTTGAGTTTTTCAAAAAATATTTCGCCCAGCTGTTTCGGTGAATTCAGATTGAAAGGCTGGCCGGCCTGCTCATGCGCCTGACGCTCGATCTCCAGCAGGCGCGTTCCCAGTTCATGCGACTGCGCCTGCAACAAGGCCACATCGATCAGTACGCCATTACGTTCTATTCTTTGCAGCACACGAGAAGTAGGCAGCTCTATCGTTTCATAGATATAGCGCAGCTTTGGATTGGCTTCCACACGCGGCCACATAGCCTGATGCAGCTGCAGGGTGATATCGGCATCTTCTGCGGCATAGTCACTGGCGCGCTCTATGCTCACTTCATCAAAGCCGATCTGCGATGCTCCCTTGCCGCACACTTCCTGATAACTGATGGTTTTTTTATCCAGCCAGCGCAGGGCCAGACTGTCCATATCATGTGGCTTATGCGATTCCAGCACATACGACTCAAGCAGGGTGTCATGCACGATGCCGCGCAAAGCAATGCCATGGTTGGCAAAGATATGGCTATCGTATTTCAGATGCTGGCCCAGCTTGGGCCGCTCAGGATCTTCCAGCCAGTGTTTTAGTTTGGCCAGCACGAACTCACGGCTGAGCTGCTCAGGTGCGCCGGCATAGCGGTGCGCCATCGGTATATAGGCAGCCTTGCCGGGTTCTGCGCACAGCGACAGACCCACCATCTGAGCACGCATGGGATCGAGCGAGGTGGTTTCCGTATCGACGGCTGTCAGGCTGGCCGCTGAAATCGTGGCCAGCCACTGATCCAGCTGAGCTTCCGTGAGCACGGTTTCATAATGGGTTTCTATAGGCGGGTCGGCAGCAAACAGTCCGCCTTGTGCGTGCTGAGCCTCAGCAGGCAAATTCGACGTAGCCGCTGTTGTAGCCTTCGATGCATCATTCAGCGTCGAAGCATCATTCAAGGCTGAAGTACCTGCAGCATGATCGCCCGCATTCGCAGCAATCATTTCGGCATTCAGCTCACGCAGCCAGCTGCGAAATCCCATGCGGGTAAAAAATTCATGCAGGGCTTGCTTGTCTTCAGGCTTGTAGACCAGCTCATCCAGCAGTGAAGTTAAATGCCCGCTCAGATCGCAATCGCATTTCACCGTCACCAGCGTGCGTGCCTGTGGCAGCCAGTCCAGTGTGTCGCGCAAGTTCTGTCCGACAACTCCACCAATGTCTGCTGCGTGGGCCACTACCCCATCCAGCGAATCATATTGCGTCAGCCATTTAACGGCGGTCTTGGGGCCGACCTTCGCCACTCCGGGCACATTGTCCACCGTGTCGCCGACTAGCGTCAGGTAATCCACGATGCGCTCAGGCGGCACACCAAATTTTGCAATTACACCGGCACGGTCGAGCGTCTCATTGCTCATGGTGTTGACCAGTGTGACCTTGTCATTCACCAGTTGCGCCAGATCTTTGTCGCCAGTTGAAACGATGGTCGAGAGACCCTGACTGGCCGCCTGCACCGCCAGCGTGCCGATCACGTCATCAGCCTCAATACCTTCCACCATCAAAATCGGCCAGCCCATGGCGCGCACCACCTGATGGATCGGCTCTATCTGCCGCACCAGATCTTCCGGCATAGAGGCACGGTTGGCCTTGTAGTCGGCATACAGATCATCGCGGAAGGTCTTGCCTTTTGCATCGAAGACACAGGCCATGTATGCTGCAGAATAATCTTGGCGCAGACGACGCAGCATGTTGATCATGCCGTAGATAGCACCGGTGGGCGCATCGTCCGCATTGCGCAAGTCGGGCATGGCGTGAAAGGCCCGGTACAAATAACTCGAACCATCCACCAGCAGCAGGGTTTTATTCATATGGAAAGTGACCGCAAACATGTGCCGCGTCTGCGGCAGTTGACCAACCTCGAGCGAGCCACCTCGCGCAAGGCGAGTGAATCGTGGCAAATGTTCACGATTATGGCAGAGTTTATTGACGCTGCTGAACGACTCTCAGAGATACGGCCAGCGGTTTCCATCTTCGGCTCGGCCCGTGTGAATGCCGATAATCCCTACTATGGAATTGCCGTCGATATAGCTCGCCGTTTGTCAGATGAAGGTTTCTCCGTCATTTCCGGCGGCGGCCCGGGCATCATGGAAGCCGCCAATCGTGGTGCCTTTGATGGTAAATCACCCTCCGTTGGCCTGAACATTGAACTGCCGCGTGAACAGACCAGCAATGCCTGGCAAAACATTTCCATCTCCTTCAGACATTTCTTTGCGCGCAAAGTCGCCTTTGTGAAATATGCCGATGCCTATGTCGTCCTGCCCGGCGGTTTCGGCACGCTGGATGAATTCACAGAAGTACTGACGCTGATACAGACCGGCAAAACGCGCCGTATTCCTGTGATTCTGGTCGGCACCTCGTTCTGGCGCGGCCTGCTGAGCTGGATGCGTGAGCAAATGGCCAACAACGGCATGATCGATGTTCATGATCTGGAACTAATACAAGTGATCGATGAGCCAGCCAATGTGGTCGATGCGATCTTTTCTTATTACGAGGCGCGTGACATCGTGCCAGCCGAAATCGAGCATCCGCCGCATTCCTTCCTGTGATGCCAGAACCCGGTCACGAGCCGGGCTGAGTCAGAGACAGATACGGCCTCGAGTTCAGAGCAGATCAGGCTGATTTGTTAAAATGAGGGCTTGCGCTGACGGACTGGCGCTCTTTATGTGGGGTCCTCCGATGAAACCGCTTGTGTTCAGCTTGCCTGCTTTGCGCCTTGCCTGCGCAACCGCTGCATTCGCCCTGTGTGGCTATGCAGCTGCTGCCGCCAGCCTTGAACCCTTGCCAGAAGACCCGAACGTCACCTCACAGATCGTCGACGGCAGTGTAAAAATCACCCAGAAACGAGAACAAAATGTCGTGACCTCCGTGCGCGTTCAGCGCGGCAACAACACCTATTACGTCTCACCTTCTGAATACAACTCAGCGATGGACAACAGTGTGCGCGGTGCGCAATGGGAAATTTTCCAGTTCCGCAACAAACCTGCACCAGACACGCAGCCCTCGGCTCCGCCGCCACCTCGCTAAACCCGCACTCAGACCGGCACAGCTCACATTTTTTAGTTTTTTTCACCTATGGCAGTTTTTACACCGGTCAGTCTGGAAGACATCACCCCCTGGGCCACACAATTCCCGGTCGGCGCAGTCACATCCCTGAAGGGGATTGCTTCGGGCATTGAGAACAGTAATTTCTTTCTCAGCACCGAGCGTGGTGAATTTGTACTCACGATTTTCGAGAAGCTGTCGTTTGAACAGCTGCCCTTCTATCTACATCTGATGCGCCATCTGGCCGAACGCGGTGTGCTGGTACCGGCACCGATTGCCAGCGACCGCGGCGAAATCATCAACAGCCTGCAAGGCAAGCCAGCCTCTATCGTGACGCGACTGCAAGGCGACTGGCAGCCCTCGCCTGCCCCTGTGCATTGCCGTGAAGTGGGCCATATGCTTGCGAAAATGCATCTGGCGGCGCAAGACTATCCGCTCTATCAGCCCAATCTGCGCGGCCTGAACTGGTGGCGCGAGACCACGCCTGTGGTCTTGCCCTTTCTGTCGGAAGAGAATCAGCATCTGCTCAAGACCGAGATGCATTTTCAGGATGCCTATGCGAGCTCGGCAACCTATCACGCCCTGCCCTCAGGTCCGGTGCATGCCGACCTGTTTCGCAATAATGTGATGTTTGACGGTGAAAAGCTGACCGGATTTTTTGATTTTTATTTTGCCGGCTGCGACACCTGGCTGTTCGATGTAGCAGTCACCGTGAATGACTGGTGTATCGACCTCGATACCGGCGCCACCGATCCTGCACGCGTACGTGCCCTGCTGGACGCTTACCATGCCGTGCGCGCTTTCACGCCCGAAGAACAACTGGCCTGGCCTGCGATGATGCGCGCCGCAGCACTGCGTTTCTGGCTCTCGCGCCTGTACGATTTCTATCTGCCGCGTGCAGCAGAAATGCTGACGCCGCATGACCCCGCACATTTCGAACGCATACTGCGCCACCGCATCAGTCACGCCGTCGAGGCCTTAGGCTGATGGAAGCGATCAAAGCCAGCACCGGTATTGAATGGATCAGGCAGGGCTTCGTCTTGTTTCGCAAGCAGCCCGCAGAACTGTCCATGCTTTTTCTGCTGTATATGCTGCTGATGTTTTCGCTCTCGCTGATACCGCTGGTGGGTCAGCTCTTGCCCTTATTGCTGGTGCCGGCTTTCTCCATGGCTTTCATGCAGGCCTGCGTGGAGATCGAAGCCGATCGCAAAGTCAGGCCCAGCGTGATATTGACCTCATTTCGCTCAGCGGCACTCGGCCCTCTGTTAAGACTGGGCTCACTGTATCTGCTGGCCGCCATTGCAGCCGTGGCCGCCTCGACTCTGGTGGATGACGGACTGTTCTGGAACCTGATGTCCGGCCAGATGAAGCCCGAGGATGACGATGCAGCGATGGGCAATCTGCCCTTGGGCATGATCTTTTCAGCCCTGATTTACCTGCCTTTTGGCATGGCTTTCTGGCACGCTGCGCCGCTTATCCTGTGGCAGCGCATGGGCCTGTTCAAAGCAATTTTCTATAGTTTTTTTGCGGTACGCCGCTGCGGCAAGGCCTTCATTGCCTACGCCCTGGGCTGGATACTGGTAGGCATTGCCCTGCCCGCTATCATCAGCGCCCTGCTGAGCTTACTTCTAGGCAAGAACGTGGTCACGCTCATGCTGCTCATGCCCCTCTCGGTCGTCCTGACCATCGTGATGTACTGCTCTTTCTATCCCACCTATACCGCTGTTTTTGAACGGCCGGAACAAAACTGATTTTCTCGCTACTGAATTGTTGATATTTGAGTTTTTTTAAATATTTGCAGTTAATGGTGTGCGAATACAACGATTCATTTCGAGTATCACAAGTCTGTTTTTTATTTTCAGGGGCAGGAGTATCTACAAATGAAAACAAATAATAATATCTTTGCAAATGCTGCGGGTAGATTAGCGGAATTACTCACCAGCAAGAAGGCCAATCAGAAAGACACCGATGTTGTGATGTCAAATGGCACAAAAGAAATAATAGGCGGAAAAAAAAATGATGGGCATTTGGTTGCCTTATACAAAGGCAGAAGCAATTTAACCTTCGGTGAAAAATTCTTTAATGCCTTACGTGGGAAAACCGTAGCCACATATGATGAGGTGCACCAAACGCTCATGACTAGCGGAATGAGTAAAGAACAGGCAACTACAGCGCTCGATAAAATTACAATTATAGGAAAAGGCTACTCAGCCAAAGAGGTTAACGCTGCAATTAATAAATTTCACTTTGAGACAACCACATCAACAGTAAAAATTTTACTGCCTGATAATCTCCAAAGTAATTCTATTAAAATTCCGGACTAAATTAGTCTTTCAAGTTTCGCCACGCTCAGATCTAGCAACTTCATACCATTCCTGCCGAAGTTGATATTGGCACGCGCCTGCGTGCCACTTCCTTCGATGTTCACGATCACGCCCTCACCAAACTTGGTGTGAAACACGGTTTCACCTATGCGCCAGCCGGTCTCATTACTGATCTTTTGCGCAATCTTGTTATTCCCTGAATCTGGCGTATCCAGCCAAGCTGCCTTCTGGGTATAGCCCACCCATTGCTGCTGCACTTTAGGTGAGAGCCATTTGAGTGAGGCTTCAGGCAGCTCTTCAAAGAAGCGCGACTTCATGTTGTAGCGCGTCTGGCCATGCAGCATACGGGTCTGGGCAAAACTCATATACAGACGTTTTCTGGCGCGGGTGATTGCCACATACATCAGCCGCCGCTCTTCTTCTACGCCGTCTTCCGATTCCTGACTATTCTCATGCGGGAACAGGCCTTCTTCCAGACCGGTGATGAACACGGCATCAAATTCCAGACCTTTAGCTGAATGCACGGTCATCAATTGAATCGCATCCTGCCCGGCCTGCGCCTGATTGTCGCCTGCTTCTAGCGAGGCATGCGACAGAAACGCGGATAAGGGAGACATAACGGTGGCCAGCGGTGCGTCGGCATCTATGATCTCGATACCATCACCTGTCATCAGCGCCGGTGCTGAGGCCTGAATCTGCGGCCCCAGCAGCGCGGGCGCATCCATGCCAAAACCTTCTTCCGATACAAACAGGGTGGCCGCACTGACGAGCTGCTCCAGATTTTCTATGCGGTCTGCACCCTCTTTGTCGGACTGATAGTGAAGAATCAATCCACTCTTCTCCAGCATGATCTGCACCATCTCAGGCAGGGGCAATTGCTGGGTCTCAAAACGCAGACCTTCGATCAGTTTCACAAAGCCTGCCATCGAGCTGCCCGCCTTACCGGCCACATAAGGTACTGCCGCATACAGGGAAATATTGTACTGACGTGCTGCATCCTGCAGCTGCTCTATGCTGCGCGCACCGATGCCGCGAGTCGGGAAATTCACCACCCTCAGAAAAGCTGAATCATTGTGTGGATTGTCGATCAGCTGCAAATAAGCAATCGCATGTTTGACTTCTGCGCGCTCAAAAAAGCGCAGACCGCCATACACACGGTAAGGCAGACCAGCAGAAAACAGCGCATGTTCTATTACGCGCGATTGTGCATTTGAACGATAGAGAATGGCAATCTCGCTGCGCATCCAGCCTTCATTAATGAGGCTTTTCATTTCTTCTATCAGCCACTGCGCTTCCTGCAGATCACTCGATGCTTCAAAGATGCGCACAGGCTCGCCATGGCCAGCATCGGTGCGTAAATTTTTTCCAAGCCGGCGGGCATTGTGGGAGATGAGTACATTCGCCGTATCGAGTATGTGACCATGCGAGCGATAATTCTGCTCCAGCTTGATCAGATTCTGTACATTGAATTCACGCTCGAAGGCAGACATATTGCCGACGTTGGCACCACGGAAGGCGTAAATGCTCTGGTCGTCATCGCCCACGGCAAAGACGGCATTTTTTTCACCGGCGATCAGCTTGAGCCATTTGTATTGCAAATCATTGGTGTCCTGAAATTCATCCACCAGTACATGCTTGAAACGCGCCTGATAATGCTCACGCAAGGGCTGGTTACGCGACAGCAGTTCATAGCTGCGTAATAAGAGTTCCGCAAAATCCACCACACCTTCGCGCTGGCATTGTTCGTCATAGGCCTGATACAGCTCGACAAACTTTCGGTTGTAGTCATCACTGGCTTCCACCTCCTGGGCTCGCAAGCCCTGATCTTTGGCGCTATTGATGAAATACACCAGATGCTTGGCCGGATATTTTTCGTCATCCACGTTCAGGCGCTTGAGCAGGCGCTTGACGGCTGACATCTGGTCTTGCGAGTCCAGAATCTGAAAAGTCTGAGGCAGAGCCGCATCACGGTAATGCGCACGCAAAAGACGATTACACAGACCGTGAAAGGTGCCTATCCACATGCCGCGTGTATTGATGGGCAACATGGTCGACAGGCGGGCCTGCATTTCCTTGGAGGCCTTGTTGGTGAAGGTCACGGCAAGAATACCGGCAGGGGACACGAGTCCATTCTGTATCAGCCAGGCGATACGGGTGGTCAGTACACGAGTTTTGCCCGAGCCCGCACCGGCAAGTATCAGCGCCGGTTGGGCGGGCAGGGTGACGGCGGCAAGTTGCTCGGGATTGAGGTGGTCCAGAAGATTGTGCATTCCGCGATTATATGCCGATGCACATGATCAATGCGCCGATCAATCAGCTGATCAGTGCACCGACCTCAGCCCCGAAGAGACCTTAGGACCATGAATTACATTTTTTCTTCCGCATCTGAGGATTCAGCCAGATTGTCGTTGCCTTTTGCGGAATTGTTCAACAAGGGAGCCTGCTCATTCCCGTGAAGACTCTCATCTGCTTCGCTGACGGGCAAGATACCCCGGCTGACCGCCGACAATTGTGACTTGAATCTTTGACCCAGACTGACGGATACCTTTTTCTCATTCGCTGGTGATACTTCGCCAGGACTGAAATCAAAGTAGTCATCTCGGGGAGAAGCAGAGACCTGAAGTGGGCTATACAACTCTGCGCCGATTTTATTTTCACTACCAGTAAAACTATTCTGTGCACCGATATTGTCTGTTCTCTCGGGCTGTATGGGTGATGGTGTGGATTGCGCGTCAGTGTCTGAATCCGCGAATTCCTCCTCAGATGCCTGGCTCATTAATCCAAACAGGCGCTGCCCGGGTGGCAGTATCTCAGTGGAATAATGAGCGGATACCGAAGCCTCTGATGTATAGAGCGGCGCAGCATGAACCACCCCTGAGGAGGATGACTTTGGCTGATAAGGTGAATTCGGAAACGAACTGGATTCATCTGTATCTTCCGACTTCAGACTTGAGTAAACGACCTTGTCTGTCCTTGGCGTCAGCGAAGGCAGCTTCGTTGCGCTGCCTTGTAAAACCACTT
>CAIQLE010000344.1 GCA_903872555.1 uncultured bacterium | reverse complement strand
CGGAAGAAGTCGCAGGTCTGGTGGCGTATCTGGCTTCCGATGAAGCAGCCTTCCTGACAGGCGCCAATATCTCCATCAATGGTGGCCAGCATATGCAATAAGTATCTGCATACTCCCGTGGGATGTTATCTGCGGGAGTACAAACTGGCTTTGCTTAGGCGTACGAGGCAGTACCTGAGTCCATGCTTCAGACGCAACTCACTTGAGGTGAGTGATTCTGAGCATGAGTTCTGGTAAAATTCCGCTCATGCCTCGGTGGTGAAATTGGTAGACGCGCCGGACTCAAAATCCGGTTCCGCAAGGAGTGTCGGTTCGATTCCGACCCGAGGCACCAGAACAGCAAGACTATAAAAATGCGCCTTTACAGGCGCATTTTTATTTTGCAGGCGTTGCAGGAGTTGCAGGCGTAACAGCATCTCCTGTTTGTTCAGCCGGCGCTTGATCGGTCGGTGCAGGTAAAGCTTCGACCTCAGTCGCAGCGGGAGCAGTATCGGCAGCGGGCTCTTCAACAGCCGGGGTCTCAGCAAGCGCTTCTGCTGCAGGCGTATCTTCAGCCTTGGGTTCTGGCGGCGTCCGCTTCACAGGCAATTTACTGCGCTGGCTCATTACCATGAGCATGATGGCGAACATGGCCAATACCGTCAGCATGATAATCACGGACATAGGCACCAGTGTCACCAATGCCAGGTAAGCGATCACCAGCACAATCATCAGCGGCAGCATAACCATCTCGGCCACAAATACAAAAGGCGTCAGAAAAGCAAACATCAGCAGGATCAGGCTGATCCACTCCGCAGTGAAATCTTTGCTCAACAAGGCATGTACACCAAGGCTGAGGAATAGCAGGCCGATAGGAAAGCGCACCCACCAGTGCCCCCAGAATTTACGGCTGGCGATACGTGCATCACTCCAGTAGCGCTGTTGCTCTTCGATCGCCTCGTCGGTCCATTTCCAGTGCTTGGAACGAATTAACTGCGTACCCGTGGACACTATCCAGAACAACAGGCCGTAGACCCAGATCACCAGAGGCAGTACCCAGTCCAATGGCTTATCTTCGATATTAAAGGCATATTGCGTTTGCACCGCCGCCGGCGTGCCCAAAGCAACCAGCGAGGGAATCACTGCATTCGAGATTCGCTCATGCAGACTGACAGGTATCCAGTCACCATTGACGCCGGGTTCTTTTTTCATGCAGCCTAACTAACTTTCTTTTTGCGTTTACGAAATTCGATGACCCCAAACGCTACGGCAGCGCCGAGGATGAGTAACAAACCCAGCGTACCTGCCAGAGTAAAGGTTTCTATCATCCAGCCTATTAGTGCCAGCACCGTTACGCCGACAAACACCAGCAGCACCAGCAGCAACGGTTCACGCCAGCACCATAAATTGAGCAGGGCCAGCAGCAACATCGCCACCAGCCATTCTCCGGGTAATTGCATCTGTTTGCGCACCACCACCCAGTAAATCAATCCGATCAGCGTGACTCCCAGCGGAGCAAGGACGACAGGATGCGATGGCCAGCGCCACTCGTTGACCTGCGCAATCACTGAGATGGGTTTGGGTAAAGGCGGCTCAAACATGCGACTGTCACGCCGCCAACGTCGCTGGCTGCGGCCGGCATGCCAGTTCTGATAACTCAGAATCAACAGACTCAGGCCACCCAGCAGCATGACCACTTCGGCCCAGTCATTGACCAGACCTGTCATATAGGCAACAACACCCAGAAAACCCAGTCTCAACGGCCAGCGCAAAAAGCGAGTCCACCGACCACGCGCTTTAATTGCGTCGTCTTGCGGAGTGATGGCTGTGTCGCGGTACTGCTTCATCACGATGTCCTTGCGGGTGGTGAACTGACTCAGGTTAAGCCGGTGAAGAATCCTGCGCTAGTTCTGAAAGGTCTGATTTTTAACTTAATTGGGCATTTTAGCATCGTGATTCCGTTCGGAAAGCATGACACGCAATGCAGGACTTGCATCGATACCCTGATGTACTGCAAAAGGTGATGAGACAAAAATTGTCATGTAGTGATAAATATTGTCCAATTTTTATAATTTTGGTCTGCGCAAGATTCGTGGATGGCAATCGGCAAATTGTGAATCGCCACTTATTACTTCATCGAACAATCAACATTCATCGCTGATTACCCCCCTTGCCTTGCATATCTTTCAGTACATCTCTGCAATTTTCTTTTTTCTCCTCAGTTTGAATGTGATTCCTGTTTGATGAATGCCGCTGGCTGATGATGTATTGCACTTGGCACAAAGTT
>CAIQLE010000343.1 GCA_903872555.1 uncultured bacterium | reverse complement strand
GCAGAAAGTGTTTGATTGCCATAAATGAAAAACGGCTGGGGTGACGCCGAAAATTCGGCGCTATAGCGTGCGAGCTGTGCTCTGCGACGCGGGGAACAGGAGCCGGTTTGTTAAGGTCTTGGATTATAAGGGGTTTTGCTGAAACTTGGCACTTCCGGGCTCGTGCTTAATAGAGCTTTTGTGAGGATTCATGCAGTAACTGGCGATACAGGCCATGACGTGCCGCAGAAATTTTCCCATCTTCCACCGAAGCCAGTATGGCGCAGCCCGGCTCGTTCAGATGATGGCAGTTATAAAAACGGCAAAGTCCCAGATGGGCTTCGAATTCCGGGAAGGCACGCTCCAGCAAGCCTTCGCTGAGCTGATACAGACCAAATTCCTGAAAGCCGGGTGAGTCGATCACTGAAGTCGTTTCATTTAGCGGATAAAGCCGCGTGAACGTCGTGGTGTGCTTGCCGGTGTCGAGTCGTTGCGAAATTTCTCTGACGGCGATATCGGCGTCCGGCACCAGCAAATTCACCAGTGATGACTTACCCATGCCTGACTGACCGATCAGGATAGTCGATTCGCCTTCCAGTAAGCCTTGCAAGGCTTGCAGCGTTGCCTGCGGATCTTCCTTGGCGCTGACTTCATGCAAGGGATAACCGAGCGAGGTATAGGTTTGCAGTCTTGTGTGAGCCACATCACGCAGCTCTGTCAGATCGATTTTATTTAGTATCAGGTGTGCCTTGATGCCAGCGGCATTCGCAGCCACCAGCGAACGCGAGACCAGATCATCAGAAAAACCGGGCTCGGTAGCGACAACGATAAACAGTTGCGTGACGTTCGCCGCCAGCAGTTTTGATTTGTACTGATCGGATCGGTACAGCAGTGTGGCGCGTGGCAGTATCTCTTCTATCACGCCCTGATTCGGCGAAGTCTGCTTGAAGCGCACACGGTCACCGGTGGCGACATCGCTTTTTTTGCCGCGCGTGACACACTCAAAGAGTTGTCCCTGAGATTGCGCCAGATAGTGTCGTCCATGGGCAGCGACGATCAGTCCTTGCGGGTCGGCCATGCTTTAACTAAACCTCTGCGCAAAAATATCGTCTATCTTCGCTGCGCAAATAAAATCATTGTGGGACAGACCACCCTTACCGTTATTCACTGAATGCGTGCTGTAGCTCACCTTACAAAGTTTATAGCCTACCTGCAGATCAGGATGGTGATCTTCCTGATGAATCATCGCTGCGATGGCATTCACAAAATCAATGGTCTGGTGATAATCCCTGAAGGAAAAGCTGCGCACCAGTGTGTCTGCTTCTCTGTGCCAGCCCGACAGCAGCGCCAGCGCTGCATGAATTTCCGTGTCGCTTGCTGCCTCAAGCTTGGCTTGGCAGGACTGCAGCAGCAAGTCGGCACGTGTCAGCATGTTCAGGCGCCGACCAGTTTTTGTACCCGCACGCTAGCCGGTGGATGCGAATCATAGAAGGCTGAATGCAAAGGGTCAGGCGTCAGCGTTGATGCATTGTCTTCATACAGTTTCACCAGTGCTGAAATCAGGTCTTGCGAATTACTGTGCTTGGCGGCGAAGGCATCGGCCTCGAATTCATTTTTGCGCGAGGTGATCGACAGCAAAGGCGAGAACAGGAAAGTAAATACCGGCAAGGTAAACATGAACAGTATCAGTACCATTGCATCATTACTGCCGTTCATCAGCGGCATGACACCCAGACCCAGATAAAACCAGACCTGATTTTTCAGATAGCCCAGCAGCGCCAGAAAAGCCAGTGACAAGGCAAACATCACCAGGATGCGTTTGATCACATGGTTCAGTTTGAAATGACCCAGTTCATGCGCAAGTACAGCTTCAATTTCATTCGGTGCCAGACGCGACAGCAGCGTGTCAAAAAAGACGATGCGCTTGGCAGCGCCAAAGCCAGAGAAATAAGCATTGCCATGCGCACTGCGACGTGAACCGTCCATCACGAACAGCCCTTTGCTGGCAAAGCCTACGCGCTGCATCAGGCCTTCTATGCGTGAGCGCAGGCTCTCATCTTCCAGCGGGGTAAATTTATTGAACAGTGGCGCAATCAGCGTCTGGTAAAAACCCAGCATGAAAATCTGAAAGCCACACCAGATCATCCACGCATACAGCCACCACAAGGAACCAGCCTTGTCCATCAGCAGCAAGGTGACGCAGAGCAGCGGCAGGCCTATCAGTGCGCCAACGATACTGTGTTTGATGAGGTCAGTAAAAAACAGACCCGGCGTCATTTTGTTGAAGCCGAATTTTTCTTCCAGGCTGAACTGCTTGTAATAATCAAAGGGCAGGTCAATCACCGTCGAGATGACGCTGACAGCTGCGATCAGCGCTAGCTGATAGACCATGCCACCACCAGCCAGTGTGCTGAGTTCTGTCGACAGCCATTGCAGACCGCCCAGCAGGGTGAAGCCTACAACCGCAGCGGTATTAATCACCAGCAGCACGATTTTCAGGCGGGTTTTGGCGATGGTGTAATCCGCTGCCTTCTGGTGGGCTGCCAGAGGAATTTTTTGCGCGAATTGTTCAGGCACTGTATCGCGATGATGCGCCACGTGGCGTATATGGCGCGATGACAGCCACAGCTTAACGGCGAGGGTGGCAACCAGAAAAGCGGCGAAGAGTAGTGAAAAGCTATGAGGATCCATGGGTCACGTATGAGAAAATGCGTTATTGGCGGCCACGATTGCAGGGCCGCGACACTGGAAATGGATTATGTCACAAGCTACTGAAGGCCATCTGGCAGCAGCACAACGCCCCAACGAGCTCAATCTGGTCTGGATTGATATGGAAATGACCGGGCTGGACCCAGACAAGGACAAAATTATCGAGCTGGCGGCCATCGTCACGGATATGGATCTGAATGTCCTTGCTGAGGGTCCGGTCTTTGTGATTCATCAACCCGAAGAGATCATGAACGGCATGGATGCCTGGAACAAGGGCACGCATGGCCGCTCGGGACTGATCGATCGCGTCAAGGCATCGACCACGACGGAAGCTGAGGCTGAACTGGCCATGATTGAATTTCTGCGCGCTTATGTGCCGCCGGGTAAATCACCCATGTGTGGCAATTCCATCTGTCAGGACAGACGTTTCATGGCGCGCCACATGCAAAAACTGGAAGGTTTTTTCCATTACCGCAATCTGGATGTGTCTACGCTGAAGGAATTGTGCCGTCGCTGGAAGCCTGAATTGATCGCTGGCTTCAAGAAACATCAGTTGCACACGGCCCTGGCGGATATCCGTGAATCGGTGGAGGAATTGAAGTATTACCGTGAACACTTCATCAAAGAGTAAATCAGAGGGTAAATTAAAAACTCAACAAACTTGCTGTGACGCTCAGCCTACAGTCTGAGCGTCACCATCGTTTCAAAAACCGCAGATCGCGGTATCAAGCCTGCTTTCAGGCTTGCTGCGCCCAGAAACGCTGTATCTGAGGTATGGAAGCTTCGACCTCAATGGCCAGCTTGTGGCATTTGACGGGGTCATCCACCAGCACCACTTCGCTTTCTTCAATTTCTTCCGCGCCCAGCAGATCGATGGCGCGCAAGAGATTCGCCTGTGGTGAATCACGCAAGACCTTCCAGGCGGGTGTGCGCAGGCTGACTGCTTCCAGAAAACCCCAGCACCAGGCTTCGGCATCCAGCACTTGCTTCTTTTGCCATTCAAATTCACAGAACAGTGGTTCGAAATCTTTAGGCGCGACTTCAAAGGTGATGATGATTTCATCCAGCACGCGCTGCATCAGATGACTGATGTGGCGGGCTTCTTCGGGCGAGCTGAACTCAGGTGCATCTTCAGGTTCGGGGCCCCAGACGCGTGTGAGCCATTCCGTCTGATCGATTTTTTCGGGGCCTATAGCGATGGCGGTCAGGTAGCCATGCAAGGCATCCATGGCCATGGATTCATCGCCACAGCGATCTGACATCAGGAAATTATCCAGCTCGTCGAATTCTTTTTCTGACAGTAAGGGTTCCGAAGACATTCTGCGCTCACTCATAAATTCAATCGGCCAGTGTAACCGCTTCGCAGCTTCAGACAGTAAGAAGACTACAATCCGGCCATGACTACAGCAAACCATGGCACGCCTTCAGCCTCTTTCTCAAATTTATCGCCTGACTCCGTGCTGGATGCCCTCGATGCCTCGGGCCTGCATGGCGATGGCCGTCTGCTTGCGCTGAACAGCTATGAGAATCGTGTGTATCAGGTGGGTATGGAGCAGGGGCCACCGGTGGTCGTGAAGTTTTATCGTCCACAGCGCTGGAGTGATGCAGCAATTCTGGAAGAGCATGCCTTGGTCACTCAGTTGCATGAACAAGAGATACCGGTCGTGCCGGCCATGCAGATAGGTGGCAAGACTTTGCATGAGTATCAGGGCTATCGCCTGTCTGTTTTCCCGCGTCAGGGTGGCCGCGCGCCTGAACTGGATGCGCCCGGCACACTGGAGTGGATAGGGCGCTTGATGGGGCGCATCCATGCGGTGGGTGCCACAGAACATTTTGTTGAGCGACCCGCTCTCGATCTGCAAACCTTTGGCGAGCAGCCGCGCGCCTGGTTGCTTGAGCATGATTTCATTCCGCCGGAACTACTGGAAAGCTGGAAGACCATCAGCGCACAGGCGCTGGATGGCGTACGCCGCTGCTATGACCGTGCCGGTGATATTCGTCTGCTGCGTTTACATGGGGACTGTCATCCGGGCAATGTGCTGTGGACAGACGACGGCCCGCATTTTGTCGACTTTGATGACAGTCGCAGCGGCCCGGCGATACAGGATCTGTGGATGCTGCTCTCGGGTGAGCGCAGCGAGATGCTGAGCCAGTTCTCCGATCTGCTGGCGGGCTATGAAGATTTCTTTGAATTCCAGCCACGCGAACTGTATTTGCTGGAAGCTCTGCGCACCCTGAGACTGCTGCATTATTCAGGCTGGCTGGCCATGCGCTGGGATGATCCGGCTTTCCCGCTCGCCTTCCCCTGGTTTAATACGGTGCGATATTGGCAAGACCGTATTCTTGAGCTGCGCGAGCAAGTGGCCCTAATGGATGAACCCCCACTTTGGCCATTTTGACCGAGGTCAATTTTTTCTCAGCCTGTGTTTGCTACTCTCGCTTGCATCATCCCATGCGAAGGAGTGCTTATGTTTAAGAAGATTCTGATACCTACCGATGGTTCACCATTGTCGGATTCTTCGGCCAAGGCAGCACTGGAGTTCGCAGCTGCAACCGGTGCTAGCGTCGTCGGACTATCCGTGGCCCAACTGTATCCCTTCATGCTGATGCCAGAAGCCGGTGCCATGGTCGATCTCTCGGTCTATGAAGATGTGCAGGACACGACAGCTCAGAAGAACATGGAGAAACTCAAGGCGCTGGCAGTTGCCGCCAAAGTGCCCTGCGAAGTGGTCTCTACGCGCGGTATCCATCCCTATGAAGAGATCATCGCAACCGCCACCAGTCACCACTGTGACCTGATCTGGATGGCCTCGCATGGACGCAAGGGACTCGACAAGCTGCTCTTAGGCAGCGAGACCCAGCGCGTGCTTTCGCATGCTTCTATTCCCGTGCTGGTTTATCGCCAGCACTAGAATCTCAGCAGCCTGTT
>CAIQLE010000342.1 GCA_903872555.1 uncultured bacterium | reverse complement strand
TGCCAAATATGCCTACAAATATACCTGGGATATCAACAACTACTTTATCGTGAATGATGCGTTCGAATTTGAATCGTCCATTGATGAATTGAACCGCTATATTGCCAAGAGGTAATTTTTCATGAAAAAAATACTGCTCAGTTTGCTTCTGCTCACCTCGCTACCTGTCTGCGCTCAGGGCTGGGTGCGCTATGCCGATAATGATGCCGGCACCATGTACTTTGACAGCCTGCGCACCCGAAAAATGGGCGACACCGCTTTTGTATGGGATTTGCATGACCTCAAAGCCGGAGCAAAAGATGAGGCTGGCCTGAGCTATCGCTCGACCCTGTATGCCACCGAATACAACTGCCGCTCACGTCAGCGGCGCGTGCTCAGCGCGGCGAGATACGCTGAGCCCATGGGCAAGGGCAGCATCAGCAGCGAAATCAGCATGGTCAGCGCTTGGAGCGAAGCCCTACCTGATTCCCTGCCGGGGCAACTCTTCAATCACATCTGCGAATGAATCACTGAATCAGTGAATCAGTGATTCACGACTTCGACCCGTGCATACGCTGCACCTCAGGCCGAGCGTGCCAGCAATTCAAAATGCTCGACCTTAGGTGGCGCCGCAAAGTAAGGGCCGACCATATTGCGCCACTCAGTAAAGGCAGGCGAATTACGGAAATCTACCGTATGGTTTTCTAGGGTTTCCCAGAAAATCATCAGCACGTAACGCTCAGGGGATTCCATGCCCTTGTTGATTTTATAGCCGCAAAATCCCTGGGCTTTGCTAATCACTGTTTCAACACCACGCACGATGGCGGCGTCGAATTCGGCCTGTTTGCCTGCCTGAATCTGTATATCTGCCAGCTCGAGTATCAATTGTCGCTCCTGTTTATTCTGGGTTGAGTTCTACTATGCATAGGAATTATCTCATCGCAGCTTGCCTGTAAACTTTCTGATTGGCAAAGCTTGACATCAGCAGGCGCGAACGTTAAACATTGTCAATTCGCAAGTCGCTGAACATTTTGTTCGGTGATAGTAAGCAACCTTCGACCATCATTCATCTCCATGCCTATCGCGATCATCGACAATGATCCCCAGCAGCGCGCGCTGCTAATGGACACACTGGCTGCGGCCGGCGAAAGCTATGAGGTATTCGAGGATCTGGCCAGTCTGCTGACTGCTCTGAAAAAGAGTGAGCCTGAGCTACTGATTTTTCACTGGCAGCCTGAATCCGAGGGAATGCGTGCGCTGCGCACTCTCAGGCAATCCCAAAAAAACCTACCTTTATTGTTGATCACGGGCCGCGCACCCGAGCATGAGAGCTTCAGCTTTCTGGCAGACGGTGCTTCGGATTATCTGGTCAAGCCACTCAGGCGCAGCGAGCTTGGCATACGTATGCGGGTATTGCTGGCGCGCGCCGATCCGCAGCGCTATCAGTCTGAGTCGCTGCTCTTTGATGGCTATGCATTTGATACGCGAGCGGCTCGACTGAAGATAGATGGCAAAGATGTCAGCCTGACTCAGAAAGAATTCGATCTGGCCCTGCTGTTCTTCCGCAACCTCGGCCAGCCTCTGTCGCGCGCCACCATTCTGGAATCCGTCTGGCCTCAGGATGCCGAGTTCAGCTCGCGCACCATGGATACCCATGTCTCCAGAGTGCGCAACAAACTGGCGCTGAAGCCGGAACGTGGATTCAGGCTGGCGCCAGTCTACAGTTACGGTTATCGATTAGAGAAACTAGGCAAAGAATCCTAAACAGCCAGGGACTATAATGTCGCTGGATAAACCCCTTCTTTCTTGCCAAGCATGCAACTGCTCGCCGTCGGGCTCAATCACACCACCGCACCGGTCTCGCTACGCGAGAAGGTCGCCTTTCCTGCTGACCAATTAGGTCAGGCAGTCGCATCGGCTTGCGCATGGTTTGACAATGGCGACAAGCAGGCTCAGGAAACAGCCATTCTGTCGACTTGCAACCGTACAGAAATTTATGGCGCAAGCGCGAATGACGGCACGATTGAAACCGTGATTGATGCTACGGCCCATTTTCTTGCCGATTATCACAAGCTCTCTTACGCTGATTTACGTCCCTACCTATATGCTTTGCCACAGGATGACGCCGTGCGTCACGCCTTTCGGGTAGCTTCCGGTCTGGATTCCATGGTGCTGGGCGAGCCGCAAATTCTGGGACAAATGAAAGATGCCGTGCGTCAGGCTGAAGAAGCCGGCGGTCTTGGTACCTATTTGCATCAGATGTTCCAGCGCACTTTCGCTGTGGCCAAAGAAGTCCGCTCAACTACCGACATAGGCGCACACAGCGTATCGATGGCGGCAGCGGCAGTGCGGCTGTCTGAACGTATTTTTGACAAGCTCAGTGATCAGCATGTGCTATTTATAGGCGCAGGCGAAATGATTGAGCTCTGTGCCACGCACTTCGCAGCCCAGCAACCTAAGAGCCTGACGATTGCAAACCGCACACTGGAGCGCGCCGAACAACTGGCGCAGCGCTTTGGTGGTCGTGCCATGCGTCTGGGCGAATTGCCGGAACAGCTGGCGCATTTCGATATCGTCGTTTCCTGCACCGCGTCTTCTCTGCCTATCATCGGTCTGGGCATGGTCGAGCGCGCTGTCAAGGCAAGACGCCGCAAACCTATCTTCATGGTTGATCTGGCAGTACCGCGCGATATTGAATCCGAAGTGGCGCGACTGAATGATGTGTTTCTCTACACCGTGGATGATCTCGGCACAGCTGTACAGATAGGCATAGAAAATCGCCAGTCAGCAGTAGCGCAGGCTGAATCTATTATTGAGACACGCGTGCAGGCTTTCATGCACTGGCTCGACAGTCGTGCCGTCGTACCGCTGATTCAGGATCTGCATGAAAGCAGCGAGCAATTGCGTAAAGCCGAACTGGATCGTGCACGCAAGCTGCTTGCCAAAGGCGAAGACGTCGAAGCTGTACTCGAAGCCCTGTCCAAAGGTCTGACGGCAAAATTCCTGCATGGCCCGCAACAGGCACTGCACAACGCCAATGCAGATGAGCGCGCACGTCTGGCGCAATTACTTCCTCAGCTGTTCCGCACCAAGCGCTAGCGGCGCGTTAAGCCTGAATGCGCCTCTGTGTGCGTGCACTTCCCCATGCCCGCATGCCCGACTCTCTGCCTTGAATCCCTATCGATTGCCGGATGAAACCTTCTCTGCTTTCCAAACTTGATCAGCTGACGCAGCGACTGGAAGAAGTCAGCGCTTTGCTGAATCAGGAAAATGCCACTGCGAATATGGAGCAGTACCGCAAGCTCACGCGTGAACACGCCGAACTTGAACCACTGGTCGCGCTGCATGGGCAATGGACGCAGGCGCAGGAAGATATGCGCGCCGCGCAAGACATGCAAAATGATCCTGAGATGAAGGCCTTCGCTCAGGAAGAACTGACGGCAGCACAAGCCCGTTCTGAAATACTGGAACTGGAACTGCAAAAAATGATGCTGCCCAAGGATCCGAATGATGAGCGCAATATCTTCCTTGAAATCCGCGCCGGCACAGGTGGCGATGAATCCGCCCTCTTTGCAGGTGATCTGCTGCGCATGTATAGCCGTTTTGTAGAACGCCAGCGCTGGCAGCTAGAAATGGTCTCAGAGTCCCCGTCTGAGTTGGGCGGCTATAAAGAAGTGATCGTGCGCGTGGTGGGCCATGGCGCTTATTCGCGCCTGAAATTTGAATCCGGCGGTCATCGCGTGCAACGCGTTCCCGCCACCGAAACACAGGGCCGCATACACACCTCTGCCTGCACAGTGGCTGTGATGCCGGAAGCGGATGAAGTTGGCGAAGTCGATATCAACCCCTCCGATCTGCGCATCGATACCTATCGCGCATCAGGTGCCGGTGGCCAGCACATCAACAAAACCGATTCTGCCGTTCGCATCACTCATCTGCCCACGGGCATCGTGGTCGAATGTCAGGATGATCGCAGCCAGCACAAAAACAAGGCGCAAGCGATGAAGGTGCTGGCAACCCGTATCAAAGATGTACAGCTGCGCGCGCAACAGTCCGCTGAGGCAGCGACACGGAAATCACTTGTCGGTTCCGGCGACCGTAGCGAGCGCATCCGCACCTATAATTTTCCTCAAGGCCGCATTACCGACCACCGCATCAACCTCACCCTGTACAAACTGGAAATGGTGATGGAAGGTGATCTGGAAGAATTAAGCAATGCCCTGATGACGGAACATCAGGCCGAACAACTGGCAGCACTGTCTGAATCACATTGAGAGGAAGCTCGTGATGAAACCCGCAAAACCCTTGCTACTAGTGGTTGGACTCAGCTCGCTGGCCATGCTGGCTGTCGGCCTCTATCTGCAGCTGGTGCTGGATATGCTGCCTTGCCCGCTGTGCGTACTGCAGCGCTATGCCTTTGCGGCCGTGGTATTGATTTGTCTGGTCTCGCTAATTTTGCCCACGACAGGTGTGCGTATGGCTGCAGCATTGGCAAGTGTAGCTTCGCTGACCGGTGCAGGCATTGCGATCCGCCATTTATGGGTGAAAGCTC
>CAIQLE010000341.1 GCA_903872555.1 uncultured bacterium | reverse complement strand
GGTAACGGCCTACGTTAAAGACAGTCGATTCCTCGGAGAGCTTGGTGCGGAAGACTGCATAATTGGCTTCTGCAATAATAATGCCGTCTTTGTTTTCACGCATGACTGGCAGACCGACCACATGGCGCTGATAATAGGGATCGTGATACAGAGTTTCATGAATTCCATACACACGGTCTTTCAGCATATTTTTGCTGAGCAGGGCCAGTGTTGCGAGCGGAAAGCCACGGTCAAAATTTTCGCGTGGTTGTATTTTGTATTCGCAATCTTCCACGAAAAACTCAACCCACTTATCCCACTGTGCGCTGTCGACGGATGCCGCGTAATCGCTGTAGAGCCTTATCAAGTCCAGGAAAATTTGATTGTCGTTCATCATATCTCCATCACTTTGCGCCAGTAGTTGTACATGCCGCGGATCAGGGTTTCAGTCACCATATGATCAGTGTTCTCGCATTCATAGCCGCCTAATTCAGCGACAGTCCGGTGTGCTGGTTTTTGTTCAAAGCCGAACTGTGAGAGTTCAATCACTTCACCATCATCAGCTGATACAAAACCTGCAGGGCCAAAGAGATTGGCCTGTATCAGACGGCGCTCGGTCATTTCCGGCGTATCTTCTTCGAAGCCGAAATGCGTCCAGACGAAATCGAAAGAGCCGTGACCATTCGGCTGTATGTGACGGGTCGACACGCTATTGACTTGCTGCTGAAAAATCACGCTGGGGAAGATGGTCATCATGACGGCGGTCGGACCGTTCCACCAGGCCTCTGGCACGATGTCGATCAGGCGCTTGTCAAGGATGTCCATGTTTTCTTTAAAACTGGTGATGCCTTGTGTGACTTCTTCTTTTTTGCCGCCTGTGCCACGGGTTGAAATCATGGCGGCGTGACGGAATTTCTCATCCATTTTCAATTCGGATTTATTGTCAGCCCGCCACAGTCCATAGGTAACGAACCAGGTGTGCAGTAATCCGGGGTGATAGGGGTCTTTGATATTTTCCTGCATCAGCTTCCAGTTGCCGGGTATGCGCTGACGGTTATAGCCAAGAATGGTGAGCTTGCGACCATTGAACAGGCGGTCGAAGTAGGACAGGATCTCAGGGCCGAGATAGTCTTCAAATGCTTCAGTCTCGTGATCAAAGGTGGCAAACACCACGCCGCCACGGGTGGCGACTTTGAGTTTGGTCAGGCCATGGTCTTCCGTTTTGAATTCCTTAGGCATGCCGCCGTTGATTTTTCCGTCTTGTTTCACGCCACGACGAAACGGCACGCCCTGCAAATCACCTTTGAGTGAGTAGTTCCACTGATGGTAAGGACAGACCAGTTCTTTTTTATTGCCATGACGTTCACGACAAAACTGCATGCCGCGGTGTGCGCAGACGTTTTCAACGACATGGATGGTGCCGTCCATATCACGCGTCATGACCACGGAGCGTTCTCCTATGACCGTACGCTTGAAATCACCCGGATTCGGCACTTCTGCTTCAAGACCGATATAGCACCAGTGGCCTTTATAGAACAGACGATCGAGTTCTTTTTTGTAGATAGACTCGTCTGTATAGGCCCAGAAAGGAATGCGGCTTGAGCCTTCTGCTTCCCACACATGTGGCTGCTTGAATACTTCCGGCGTATCACCCATGTTGATCTCCTCGTGAAAGATTATTGGCCTACACGGACTAGGATGTCGCTCAGGCCGGCTATGTGACCGCGCATGACATCGCCCGCAACCACAGCGCCCACACCTTCAGGTGTGCCGGTCATGATGACGTCTCCCGGCTCCAGCGTTTCGTAACGCGAGAGGTAGGAAATAGACTCGGCGACGGACCAGATCAGTTTGGCGATGTCAGAAGATTGGCGGTGCTGTTCATTCACGGTGAGTGAAATCGTGCCGGTAGCCAGATGGCCAATTTTGCTGGCCGTATGGACAGGGCCAATCGGTGCTGACTGGGCAAAGGATTTACCAAATTCCCAGGGACGACCTTTGTCTCGTGCATCGAGCTGCAGATCGCGGCGTGTCATATCGAGACCAACGGCATAGCCATACACATGCTCAAGCGCTTGTTCAATGGAGATGTCTTTGCCGCCTTTGCCTAGGGTGACCACCAGTTCGATTTCATGATGGAAGTTGCTGGTCATGGGCGGGTAGGGGATCGTGATTTCTTTTTCGCCTGCCTGAATCACTGCGCAAGCAGGCTTCATGAAGAAGAAAGGTGGTTCACGGTCTGGGTCTTTGCCCATCTCACGTGCATGCGCCGCATAATTGCGGCCGACACAGAAAACGCGGTTGACTGGAAAAACTTCATCACTGCCAGCGATGAGCAGGGTGTAACTTGGCGGCAGGGGGACGGCGTATTTCATAGAAGATCCTGTAAGTTGAGATATCAAAGACGAGCTTCGCGCCACAAGCCAAGCGACTGCAGGACCGGGCGATCAGAAAAACTAAATAGAGTGGTGTCGCGTTTGGCGAGAAATTTCAGCGGCTGCCATGAAGGCACGACAAAAATATCGTCGCGCTGCAGTTGCCATTCGGTGTCGCCGACGGAGACGGTCGCTTCTCCCTCCTGACAGACATACACGGTGCCATCGGTGCTGCGATATGGGCGTGTTTCGAAACCGGCAGGTAAGCGTTGCGAGAAAGCGCCTATGGTGGGCATAGGTGAAGCACCTGTGGCCGGATTCACGTAACGGAGTTTGTAACCCAGGTGAGGGTCAGGTGTGCCGCTGGCGATTTTGTCGAGTGAAGCCATGGTGCGTTCGTAGGGATACACAAAGACCCGTGTTGGATCAGACGGCGCCTGATAAAAATCGACGGGCAGCATGTTGTTGCCGTAGCGCGCGAGTGCATCACCTTCGGGCCGTATCGTGGCTTGAGCTGCGCTTTGTCCATGCTCTGCAAAGCCGGCATCAAAGAAGCGCACGGTTGGTATGTCCAGACCATCCAGCCAGACCACCGGCTGATCACCCAGATTGCCGTGATCATGAAAGGTCCAAGAAGGTGTGATGATGAAGTCACCGCGTCGCATCGTCGTGCGTTCACCATCGACCGCGGTATAAGCACCTTCACCGTCGATCACGAGTCGCAGGGCAGATTGTGTGTGGCGGTGAGCCGGGGCTATTTCGCCGGGCAAGATGAGTTGCAGCCCTGCATACAGCGATTGCGTGATCGCAGACTGGCCCTGCAGGCCGGGATTTTCTAAGATCAGTACCCGACGTTCGGCTTGTTCCGCAGTGATCAGACGTCCTGCTTCCATTACTTGTTCACGCAATTCAGCGTAGCGCCACAGCGCGGGTTTGGCCGGGCTGTTGGGCGACTTCGGTACCAGTGCACCCAATACTTCCCACAAGGGTGTCATATGGTCTTTGGCGATACGGTCGTAGTAGGCTTGTCTTGGATTGGGCTGTTGGGACGTGGGTGTTGTGTTCTGCATGATGCCTCCTGATCAGGTGCCGCTGGCGTAAAAAGCGTCGGCATAGACGTGTTGTTCTTGAATGTCGCGCTGCTTCAACAGCGCTGCAACGGCTTCCACCATGGGAGGTGCACCGCAAATATAGGCACGCCAGCCTTCAAAATTCGGAATGTCTTGTGCGATGGCTTCGGTGATTAGTCCTGTACGCATGCCTGAGCCTTCGTAATCGGTGGTGACGACCACATCGACTTTGAGTAAAGGCAGCAGGGCCTGCAGGGCTTTGATCTGATCCAGACCATAGATATCCTGAGGTGAGCGAACGCCGAAGTACAAGTGAATCGGATGCTGCATCTCTGCGCCGGCAGCACCACGCAGGATAGACAAAATAGGTGCAAGGCCAGTCCCACCCGCCACGCATAGCATCGGGCCTTCATGCCGTGTACGCAGATAGGCAGTACCCAGTGGTCCGCTGACACGAACGGAATCACCGACCTTGAGTTGATTAAACAGATAGCCTGTCACGCGCCCGTCGGGAACATGGCGTATGTGAAATTCCATCTCATCATCCGTGCACAACCCGGCCATGGAATATGGGCGACTATGTTCTGGTGTGAATTGCAGTGTCGCGTACTGCCCCGGCGAAAAAGATAAGGGCTTGGCTGGGCGCAGACGTAGGATTTTGATGTCGTGCGTCGCATCTTCAATCGAGCTCAGCGTCGCCTTAATGATGCGGGCAGGATGCGTGATGATTTCATCTGCTTCCGGAATCTCAATCGCGCAATTCTCGGTGAGTACACTGGTGCAGGCGAGTACATAGTCGCCCTCAGAGGGATTGGTGATCTTCGCTTCGCGCCCGCTCTCGAGCAGGTTGCCACTGATGACTTTGCAGCGACACGTCCCACAGCGACCTGACATACAGCTGTACGAAATGGGTACGCTGTTTTTGAGCAGGACATCGAGCAGATTGGCACCTGGTGTCACTTGCAGTACCTGCTCGGTCGGATGGACGACAAGTTCCATGGTCTTCACGTTTTCTTATAAGAATGTGGAGGAAAGTATAGGAAGCTAAGTAAAATTAAGATATAGAATTGTCTGAATTAACTAAATTCATATTTTGAATATCGCTCGCATGGATCTTAAGGATATTGACCTCAACCTCTTATTAATATTTCAGCAACTCCTGCAGGAGCGCCGGGTGTCGGCGGTCGCAGTGAATCTGGGATTGTCACAACCCACGGTCAGCAATGCATTGAACCGACTACGTCAGCAACTGGGAGATGATCTTTTTCTGCGTACATCCAAAGGCATGGAACCCACGGCCTATGCCATGCAGTTAGCCGAGCCCATAGGCTATGCACTGTCTTCCATACAAGAGACCCTGAGTCAGCGCACACGATTTGATCCGGCAAAAAGTCAGCGCAGGTTCATCGTCGCTGTGACGGATATAGGCGAGATCTATTTTTTACCGAAACTGATGCAGGCACTCGCCGAAGTCGCGCCCGGTATTGCGCTGAGTACGATCCGGACCACGGGCGCCAATCTATCGGAGGATATGGAAGCGGGTCGCATTGATCTGGCGATAGGCTGGTTGCCGCATCTGAAATCAGGCTTCTTTCAGCGTCGTCTGTTTGTGCAGGATCATGTATGTATGTTTCGGCACGGTCATCGTTTAGACAAAGCAGCGCCGCTGACACAAAGTGAATTCGAAGCGGAAGACCATGTGGTGGTGTCCGCCCTAGGAACAGGACACGCTACGGTTGATAGCGCGATAGAAAAGCTCGGAGTCAAACGTAAACTCGCTTTGACAGTGCCGCATTTTGTGGCGATCGGGCACATACTGGCATCGACGGACATGATTGCCACCGTGCCTGAGCGCTTTGCACGCCATTGCGTGACGCCTTTTCAACTCAAATATGTTGACCTGCCTATGAAGCTTCCCGAAATCGGCATTAACCTGTTCTGGCATTCGCGGTTTCATAAAGAGGCGGGTAATCAGTGGCTGAGGAGTCTGGTGTTTGATATGTTCAGTGATTAACTCTACTGATTGCTTGTACTAAGTTTCTTACAATTCACTAACATAAAAAAAGCCGCAAAACGCGGCTCTTTCTTGATATTCAACATTGGAACAGATCGGTCACAGTAAAATCTTCAACAGTAACGAAAATTCATAATGTTAATAGTCGTTTCGACTCAGAATTTTTTTAATATGCCGACTGAATATACTAGGGAATCTGTTGTATCACCGGCTATTGAGTTATAGCTCGTTATTTGAGCACGCCAGTCCAAATCATTGGATATGCTCGCACCGTAGCCGATTCCGTAGAGAAGCCCGTTTCCAGATGACGAAGCGCTCACATTACTCCCATTAAAATTTACATTGCGATAAGTGCCACTGAGATGCTAAATTTTCCGATATTCAAAGGTAAAACCCCCCATTGATTGTTAATTTTCTGGCGCTTTTTTTTCAGCTGAAAACACCGAATAACTTTCAGGCTTTAACACTATTCAGTTTAAGCATCAGAGTTAGAGGATGAGCAGGCGATACCTGAAACCCATAATGTTCGTAAAACATTTTTGCCTGATCGTGCAATGCATGCACGAGTAAGGCTCTGACACCTGCGTTGCTGGCAACGCTGACTGCCCGATTGACAGCGTCCTGCAACAAGGCACCTCCTAATTTAAGGCCTTGTGCATGACTTGAGACTGCAAGCCGGGCTAATACTAAGACGGGCACAGGATCAGGCATATTGCGTCGAATGGCGCTGGTGGCTAAGG
>CAIQLE010000340.1 GCA_903872555.1 uncultured bacterium | reverse complement strand
CGGGCGCTTCGTCCTGGAAATGGAAGAGATCGAGCTGACGACCCAGCTTGCGGTGGTCGCGCTTCTCAGCCTCTTCCAGCATATGCAAATAGGCTTCCTGATCTTCCTTTTTAGTCCAGGCCGTACCGTAGATACGTTGCAGCATCTCGTTCTTGGAATCGCCGCGCCAGTAAGCACCGGCCACTTTCATCAGCTTGAAGACTTTCAGCTTGCCGGTCGATGGCACGTGCGGACCACGACACAGGTCGGTGAATTTGCCTTCGGTGTAAAGCGACACATCTTCGCCCGCAGGAATCGAGGCAATGATCTCCGCCTTGTAGGCCTCGCCTATGGACTTGAAATAGGCCACCGCTTCGTCGCGCGGCAAAACCTTACGCTCTACCGGCTCATCCTTTTTAGAGAGCTCAGCCATTTTTTTCTCAATGGCTTCCAGATCTTCTGGCGTGAAAGGACGCTTGTACGAGAAGTCATAGTAAAAGCCATTGTCGATCACAGGGCCTATGGTGACCTGCGCCTCGGGGAATAATTCCTTGACCGCATAGGCCAGCAAGTGAGCCGTCGAATGGCGGATCACATCCAGACCATCGGCATCCTTATCCGTAATGATGGACAGATCCACATCCCGCTCAATCAGGAACGAGGTATCAACCAGATTGCCATCAACTTTGCCCGCCAGTGCGGCTTTGGCCAGGCCTGTGCCTATGGATGCAGCGACCTGCGCCACGGTGACAGCGGTATCGAACTGTCGTTGTGAGCCATCGGGAAGTCGGACTGAAATCATGCTGTGCTCCTTGAGGATGTCCCGCTGCGAGCGGGCATAAAAAAACGCGGGCTGGCCGCGTTTTTTATTTCAACAGACTCGCTTACTGCGCGCCTGTACTGCAAAAATGAAGAACGTGACTAGCGGTTAAATGCCGAAACCAAGGTACTAGTTCGCGGTGTCATAACCGATTCGCCTTTCTCGCTCTTATAAAGAATCTGCAGATATGTGTTGGTAGGCACGATTGGACTCGAACCAACGACCCCTACCATGTCAAGGTAGTGCTCTAACCAGCTGAGCTACGCGCCTAAAGAAGCGGAATTATAGCCAGCTTTATATGTTTTTGCCAGCCTCAATGAAAACTAAGTGCTGAGCATTAGCTTTTCGACTACTTCGCACCCTGCTCCGTGCTCAGCTGCGCCTGACTTCAAGCACACCCTTGACCTCACGAATCACACCCAGTGCGCGCTGCAATTGTGCTGTCGAAGAAATTTCACCCGTGAAGGACATGGTGGCCTGCCCCTTGCTGCTGCGTGTGGACACACCAATCACATTAATTTTCTCGCGCAAAAAAATATCCGAGATATCACGCAGCAGACCCTGTCGGTCCATGGCCAGCACGAATACATCCACCGGATAGACCGTATCCGAGTTCTGACTGCCCCAGGTGGTCTGCATGATGCGCTCTGGAGCACGCAACAACATCTGCGATAAATTTTTGCAACTGGCACGATGAATGGAAATGCCTTTGCCGCGCGTGATGAAGCCCACGATAGGGTCCGGTGGTGCCGGCTTGCAGCAGCTCGCCATTTGCGTCAGCAGGCCTTCAGTGCCCAGCACCAGAATGCCGGATTTCGCACCCTGGGTAACGCTGGATGCACGACTCTTGCGTGGCAAGACTGATTCATCCGGACTGGGCGCCTGTTGACGGTTCGGGTCATCGGCATGCAGCGCCTGTTCGACCAGCCGCAAACTGAAACGCTCATTACCCACCGCGAGCAAAAAATCTTCTAACTTGGGGAAGCCCAGCTTGTGGGCCAGATCTTCCAGGTTGACCGAAGTCCTGCCTTCGCGCTGCAGGGTTTTTTCAAGCACCGCACGTCCATGGGCCAGAGTTTCCGCTTCTTCAATAGCATTGAACCAGGCGCGAATCTTGGCCCGCGTGCGCGGACTGGAGCTATAACCATCGGACAGCCAGTCGCGTGAAGGGCCCGCCATACCTGAGGCCGCAGCCTCACCTTTTGCCGTCAGAATTTCTACGGTCTGCCCGTTCTTCAGCTGCGTATTCAGCGGCACCATCACGCCATTGATTTTCGCACCGCGGCAACGATGGCCGATATTGCTGTGCAATTGATAGGCGAAGTCAATCGGCGTTGCGCCCATCGTCAATTCAATCAGCCGGCCCTGAGGCGTGAGCACATAGATTCGGTCATTGATTGAAGCAGCCTTGAGTTGCTGCACCCACTGACGCTCAGTGTCTTCATGGCTGACCACCACGTCCACCATCTCGCTTTTCCAGGCCAGCAGTTGACGTAGCCAGGCGATTTTTTCATCGTAAGATTCATCGCTTGCTGCACCACTGCCTTCTTTGTAGCGCCAGTGTGCAGCAACACCATATTCAGCGAAATGATGCATCTCCTGAGTGCGCACCTGAACTTCCAGCGTGCGACCGTCTTCTGCTTCCACCACCGTATGCAGCGATTGATATCCATTGCTTTTCGGGCGTGCAATGTAATCATCATATTCTTCGGGCACCGGGGTCCAGATGTTGTGCACGATAGAGAGCACGGCATAGCAAGATTTCAGGTCATCCACAATCACGCGAAAGGCACGCACATCATGCAGACGTGAAAAATCAATGTCCTTGCCCTGCATCTTGTTCCAGATACTGTAGAGATGCTTGGGACGCCCATACACTTCGGCACGTATGCCCGCAGCAGCCAGTTCCGCTTTGAGGCGTGCAATCGCGTCTTCAACAAAACTTTCGCGTTCAGCTCGTTTCTCTTCCAGCATCCTGGCGACGCGCTTGTAATTGGCAGGCTCAGAAAAACGGAAAGACAGATCTTCCAGTTCCCATTTGAGTTGCCAGATGCCCAAACGATTGGCCAGCGGGGCATACAGATCAAAACTTTCGCGCGCGTAGCGCAAGGTCATATCGTTTTCCAGCTTTTGTTCAGCAAAAAACCGCAGCGTGGTCAGACGTGAAGTCAGGCGCACCAGCACCACCCGCATGTCCGTCGCCATAGCCAGTGTCATCTTGCGTAAAGTCTCCAGCTGGCTGGCGGCATTGCTCTTACTCTTGCTGTTTTCCTGCTGCACGAAATTACCTTCATGCAGACGCATCAGCTGCCGTATGCCCGCCACCATGTCCGCCACTTCCTTGCCGAAGCGCGGCTCTATCTGTTCTGCCGCTGTGGGCTCAAGCGAGGTCAATTCAAACAACAGACCGGCTAGTCGGGTATCCACATCGGTCTTCAAGCTTGCCAGCGAGAGCGCCACGCCACGCGAAAAAGCCATGGCGTCCTGCCCTGTGGGCACGGTCTTGCCTGCATAAGCGGCACGAACGAAAGCCAGCGCATCCTTCAGACGCGCTGCATCTTCATCACGCAAACCTGCCAGCAGCTGCTCATCGCCATCCCGAGTGGCGGCCACAAATACCATGCTGAATCCTGTTTTTAATCTAACAAATAGCGTCTTGCGATGGCAATCTGATCGGCATGCATGAAAGTCGGCGCATGACCGATGCCGGGCAGCTCCACCAGTTCGGCACGCGGGCCTCGTTGCGTCATTTGATAAGCCGTATCTGTTGTCAGCAGATCAGACTCACTGCCGCGCACCAGTAATACCGGACAAGTGATTGCATCATAAGCTGCCCACAGTGCCTGCTCATTCTGTTTGACATTCGCTTCCGTCAGCCCGCTAAAACCCAGCGCCAGTGCGGGATCATAGTGACGACGCCACTGACCATCACTGCCTTCTCTGAGCACATCGCGCGCCAGCTTGTTCCATTCCTCGTCAGTATGCGGACCAAACGATGCCGCTATGGTCCGTATGTAATCGCGCCCTTGTTCGAAACTGCTGAAGCGCACCTCTTTGGCAATGTACTCACCAATCCGCATCAGCGCGGTGAAATTCAGATTAGGCCCCACATCATTCATGATCATTTTTCGCACCGGCGCATCCGGCAGCGCCGCCAGTCCCATACCGATCAAAGCCCCCATGGAAGTTCCGAACCAATCGACCTGAGGCACATCCAGTCGCGCCAGCAGCGTCACCATGTCGCTCACATACTGAGGCACGGCATAGTACTGAGGGTTCTTCAGCCAGGAAGAACGGCCTCGTCCAACGACATCAGGGCAGATCACACGATAACGATCGCTCAGAGCCTCGGCCAAGTGATCGAAATCATCCGAAACCCGGGTCACGCCATGCACACAGACCAAGACCTGAGGATTATCAGCTTCGCCCCACTCCCTATAGGCCATGCTGTGCAGACCAGCGGGTGAAAGACATTGCACGGTGTTGATTTTGGGCTGCTTCATCCGGGGAAGTTCCTCAAGGAAGATTGAATTTATCCTCATTTTACTGGGTCTGCGCTTACAATCATCAGCGATCAATTACCGCCATCCAGAGGAGTCTCTATGCAAACCCGCCCATTGTCAGGAAAAACCGCGCTCGTCACCGGATCCACATCCGGTATAGGACTGGGCATTGCCCATGCGCTGGCCGCCGAAGGTGCGAATATTGTCTTCAACGGCTTTGGTGATGCCGCCCTGATTGCCGATTTGCAGCTGCAAACGGCCACGCAGTTTGGCGTAAAAACTTCGTATAGCAATGCCGACGTAAGCAAATCTGTAGAGATCGAACAGATGATGAAGACTGCCATTGATGAATTTGGCAGCATCGATATTCTGGTTAACAACGCAGGAATTCAGTACGTCGCCAATGTAGAAGATTTTCCTGTGGAACGCTGGGACGCGGTGATCGCCATTAATCTCACATCCGCATTTCACACTACACGTCTGGCACTCCCTGCCATGAAAAAAAATAACTGGGGACGCATCATCAATATTGCATCGGCTCATGGACTTGTGGGTTCGGCCGGCAAGTCAGCCTATGTCGCTTCCAAACATGGGATTGTCGGTCTGACGAAAGTGACGGCTCTGGAAAATTCACAGACCGGCATTACCTGCAACGCCATCTGCCCGGGCTGGGTGCTGACGCCGCTGGTGCAAAAGCAAGTCGATGCACGCGCTGCGGCACAGAATATTCCTGTTGAACAGGCCAAGCGCGAACTGCTGCTGGAGAAGCAGCCTTCAGGTGAATTCGTGACCCCTGAACAGCTGGGCGCACTGGCTGTGTTTATGTGCAGCAGTGCTGCCTCTCAGGTCAGGGGCGTGGCCTGGAATATGGACGGCGGTTGGGTCGCCCAGTAAGTCTGGGCTGTAAACGCGTGATTAGTGCGAACCGAATTGAACGGAGTCTTTCACCAATCTGTGTAGCACGCTGCGTATGGCCGCTTTCTTGTCTGCCTGAGTGACCATTGCAGCATAATCAAAAACTGAATTTCCGGCATGATCCCGCTGCCGCAGATTAGGTACCTCCGACCGTTCGCACAAAAAATTCACGATCTCGGGCTGCTCATTGATCACTGCATGCATGATCAAGGTCTGTCCATTGGCATCCGCCAGATTCATATAGTGATCTGATTTGATCAAGCGTCTGAATTCCAGCATCAGATCATCAAAGTTCTTGGGTGAATAGTTTTGCAGCTTGTTTTGATAAAAACTCAGCGCAGGATTCGGGGGCGTCAAGCTGATGCCTGCACGCTGCAATGCCGGCAGCACCTGCAGATTGCCATAGTCACGCGCAAGCATGGCCGCATTTTTTCCCTTGTTATTTAATTTCTGAAGATTCAATTCAGGGCACTTAAGTATCAGCGCTTCCACCAAATCCGCGTGCCCTGCTTTGCTTGCCAACATGAGTAAGCTGTTATCGTTCTCATCAAGTACATCTGCATGGCAGCCTAATCTGATCAGCCGCATACACAATTGCGCCGCTGTATCCGATATGGCATCCCCATAGGCATTGAGTAAATAAAGAGCACCGTCCGTAGCCATAGCTTGCGCATCATGATTGCTAAGCAATGGTTCAGTATCAAATCGCAAGCCCTGAGCTTCAAATTTATCGACCACTGCAGAAAGTTGATCCCAGGCTTTGTTAACTACGGCAGAACGCATAGTCAGGATCAGCACAGCGACTGATTGAATGTGCGGAATGGCGGGCGCAGACGAAGAACTCAGAACCGGAGCGAAATGCGCATCAGCCGTAGTGTTAGGAGCTGTAGTGCTGAGTATTTTCCGAGGCTGTTCCCTGTTACGAACGGAAGGTGGCTTGCGCGTTTTATTGCGCGGCATAGCAGTCGTTTCCTGTTTGTCCTGTTCGCCCTCAATCTGCTTAATACTAAAATCATTCCCCTGAACTGGCCTCATCACACACCCCCTGAGTCAACGCCCTGTCTGAGGGCGACAATCTGGTTTGAATAGCCTGAGTATGAGCCGGCCGGCATGCTACACAGCGTGATTAGTGCAGCGATTAGTACAGCGTGTTTCTTTCCTGATTCACAGGATTTTCCTAAGGATGAACAATGCGATCCGGCCATAAAAAAACCGGTCAGTTTCCTGACCGGTTTTAAGCTAAATACACTACTAATTTGAATGACTGCTTATGTCTGATTCAGACTAAGTTCAAACAGCAAGCTGGGGCATCAGTTTAAAAATGAATCTCACAGCCTGAGCTCTTGATCAATTCTTCCTTGCTGACACCCGGGGCCAGCTCGACTAATTTCAGGCCGTTTTCAGTCACATCCAGAACCGCAAGATCAGTGATGATGCGATCAACCACACCCACACCTGTCAGCGGCAAATCACATTGCTTGAGCAGTTTGTGTGAGGTCGTGCCATCTTTGGCTCTGGCCACATGCTCCATCAGGACGACGACGCGCTTGACGCCGGCCACCAGATCCATCGCACCGCCCATACCCTTGACCATTTTGCCCGGAATCATCCAGTTCGCGAGATCCCCTTTTTCCGAGACCTGCATCGCGCCGAGAATGGCGATATTCACTTTGCCGCCTCGGATCATGGCAAAGGAATCGGCGGAACTGAAAATCGATGCGCCCGGCAAGGCCGTCACCGTTTGCTTGCCGGCGTTGATCAGATCAGGATCCACCGTGGCTTCCGTCGGAAACGGTCCTATGCCCAGCAGACCGTTTTCAGACTGCAGCCAGACTTCAATATCCTTGGGCACATAGTTGGCCACCAGGGTGGGCAAACCTATGCCGAGATTCACATAAAAACCATCTTCTAATTCCGCTGCAGCGCGTGCCGCCATTTCTTCACGTGTCCATGCCATCTTGATCTCTCCGGTTTACTGTGCACGTACGGTGCGTTGTTCTATGCGTTTTTCCGGCGTGGCATTGACCACGATACGGTGCACAAAAATACCCGGTGTATGCACCGAGTCCGGATCGATCTCACCAACGCCCACCAGCTCCTCAACTTCAACGATCGTGATCTTGCCTGCCATCGCCACATTCGGATTGAAATTGCGCGCTGTCTTGTGATACACCAGATTGCCGGTCGGATCAGCCTTCCATGCTTTCACCAGCGACACATCGGCCACCAGTGAACGTTCCATCACATAGTGTTCGCCATCAAACTCACGCACTTCCTTGCCATCGGCCACGATGGTGCCCACACCCGTTTTGGTGAAGAAAGCCGGGATACCCGCGCCACCGGCACGCAGCTTCTCAGCCAGCGTGCCCTGAGGCGTGAATTCCAGTTCCAGTTCGCCCGCCAGAAACTGGCGCTCGAACTCCTTGTTCTCGCCCACATAGGAGGCGATCATTTTTTTGATCTGCCTTGTGGTCAGCAACTGGCCCAGGCCAAAGCCATCCACGCCGGCATTATTCGAAATCGCCGTCAGATTCTGAACAGCGGAATCACGCAAAGCAGCAATCAGCGCTTCAGGGATACCGCACAGTCCAAAACCGCCGACCGCAATGGTCTGGCCATCCTTGACCACGCCCGCCAGCGCACTGGCTGCGTCTGGATACACTTTCTTCATGAGACTCCTTGGGGAAAATTGTCAGGGCAGATTTTGCCAGACAGCGGTCAAATACTGGTCACCCGCGTAAAAAGATTTATTCAGCTGCCGCGGCGAATGCCGGCTTCAGGCAACCGGAAGTAACAGGCGTTCCCGCATTTCATTCGGCAAGGCCAGTGATTTTTCCACCCTCTGATCCACCCAGACTACTTTCGATCCGCCTTCAGCCGCCAGCACTGCGGCATCATCCGCGCGCCGTATCTGATGCAAAGTTTGAAAGCTGGAACGGCCGAATTCACCCACCAGCGTGGTCACGTCAATCTCGCCGGGATAGCGCAGCTGCTTTAAGAAGGTGCAATGGGCGCTGATGATCACAGGCCCTATGCCCACAGGATCAGGCGGACAGCCCAGCGCCTCGAACCAGGCAATGCGGGCCTGCTCCAGATAGCGAAAATACACCGTATTGTTGACATGTCCCATGGCATCCATGTCACCCCAGCGTATAGGCATGCGCAGGCTATGCACCTGCACATAGCCTTCAGGGATAGTCATCAGAAGGCCGCCATGCCGTCATCCGCCGTCATGATGGCGCCATTGATAAAGCGCGATTCATCGGCCGACAGCAAGAGCAGCAAGGCATCCAGATCCTCCGGCTGGCCTACGCGTTTGCGTGGCAGCATGTCGATCAGTTTGCGGCCACTTTCGCTCTGGAAGTAATCGCGATTGATCTCGGTTTCGATATAGCCCGGGCAGATGGCATTGACGTTGATGCCATAACGACCCCACTCCAGTGCCATGGCCTTGGTCATTTGCACCACGCCAGCCTTACTCATGCAGTACACACCAATTTGCGACAGCACACGTAAGCCCGCCACCGAAGCAATATTAATAATACGGAACTGGCGCTGAGGTTCGGCCTTGGAACGCAGAATCATGCGTTTAGCTACTTCCTGCGCCACAAAGAAAGAGCCCTTGAGGTTGGTATCCATTACAAACTCATAATCATCCGGCGACACATCCACCAGTTTCTGTGTCGTCGACACACCGGAGTTATTCACCAGAATATCGATGGGGCCGGCTTCTGTCTCGGCATGGGCAATGGCTGACTTGATGCTGTCGTAATCCGTCACGTCCAGCTGCACCATGTGCGCCGCGCCGCCATTTGATTCGATCTCGGCGCGCAATTCCTTGAGCCTTTCAATACGGCGCGCGGCCAACACCACCTCGGCACCTGCCTCGGCAAGGATTTTTGCGAACCGGGCACCCAGACCGCTCGATGCCCCGGTCACAAATGCCACCTTGCCCTTGAAATTAACTTCAATACCCACGATGTCTCCTGTTTTTTAATGATGTTTGAATTCAGCCCTTATCATTACATGTTTTCGGGCGCAGCCAACTGATCGGACTGGCGCGACCGGGCAAAATCCCGCACAATCCCCGCACAAAAACGATGACAAACCGGATGACCAACCTATGAGCCCCAGCCAAAACCCAAGCTTCCTGGAACAATATGGCCCCCGCGAGGCGATGGACTATGACGTTTTAATCGTAGGCGCCGGCCCAGCCGGACTGTCCGCCGCCATACGCCTCAAGCAACTGGCCGCAGAACAAGGGCGCGAAATCAGCGTCTGCGTGCTGGAAAAAGGCAGCGAGCCCGGAGCGCACATACTGTCGGGCGCCGTGATGGACCCGCGCGCCATGAATGAATTATTCCCCGACTGGAAAGAGCGCGGCGCACCACTCAACACCGCTGTCAGCGAAGATCGTTTCCTGTTCCTGACCGAAACCGGTGCCGTGGCCACACCTAACTGGATGCTGCCCGGCTGTTTCCAGAATCACGGTAACTATGTCATTTCGCTCGGTAATGTGGTGCGCTGGCTGGCGCAAGAAGCTGAAGCTGTGGGCGTGGAAATTTTCCCCGGCTTTGCTGCCGCTGAGATTCTGTATAACGAACAATGTGCCGTCGTGGGCGTAGCCACCGGTAATCTGGGCGTGGACCGCGAGGGCCAGCCTACGGCTGAATTCCAGCTCGGTATGGAACTGCGCGCCAAATACACCCTGTTTGCCGAAGGTGCGCGCGGTCATCTGGGCAAGCAACTGATCGCAGGCTATCAACTTGATGCCGGACGCGATCCCCAGACCTACGGCATAGGCATTAAAGAACTATGGGAAATTGATCCAGCTAAGCATCAGCCCGGCCTCGTGGTTCATACCGCCGGCTGGCCGCTGGACTCGGCCACCTATGGCGGCTCTTTCCTGTATCACCTGGAAAATAATCAGGTCGCAGTGGGCTATGTGGTGGGTCTGGCTTACGAGAACCCCTATCTCTCTCCCTTCGAAGAATTTCAGCGCTATAAAACGCATCCGGCCATTCGTGGTTATTTCGAAGGCGGCAAGCGCATCTCCTATGGTGCACGCGCCATCACGGCAGGCGGTCTGCAGTCCTTACCTAAGCTCACCTTCCCCGGTGGCGCCCTGATTGGTTGCGATGCCGGCTTCCTGAATACCAGCCGCATCAAAGGCAGCCATGGCGCCATGAAGTCCGGCATGATGGCCGCTGAAGCCGCCTTCGATGCGATTACCCATGAGCGTGCGCAAGATGAGCTGACAGCCTATGCCACCGCCTTTGAACAATCCTGGCTGCATGAAGAATTACATGTGGCACGTAATTTCAAACCCTGGATGAGCAAGGGCCTGTATCTGGGCACACTGATGGTCGGTATCGATCAGGTGCTGTTCCGCGGCAAGGCTCCCTGGACTCTGCATCATCAGCATGCCGATCATGAATGCTTAAAGCCCGCAGCTGAGTGCACGCCCATCGTCTACCCCAAGCCCGATGGCAAGATCAGCTTTGACCGCCTGTCCTCGGTCTTCATTTCCAACACCAATCACAATGAACATCAGCCGGCGCACCTGACGCTGAAAGATGCCAGCGTGCCGACTGCACTCAATCTGGCCCAATACGCCGGCCCTGAGTCACGCTACTGCCCCGCCGGCGTGTATGAATATATAGGCGAAGGCACGGATCAGCGACTGCAGATCAATGCCCAGAACTGCGTGCACTGCAAGACCTGCGATATCAAAGACCCCTCGCAAAATATTGTGTGGGTGACGCCGGAAGGCGGTGGTGGTCCGAATTATTCAGGCATGTAATGTCCGAAACGTCTGCACCTGAAGCTGCCGCCGCGCCTGCTTCCGTCTCACTCAGAACAGCCTTCTGGTATTGGCTGAAGCTGGGCTTCATCAGTTTCGGTGGCCCCACCGGACAGATCGCTCTCATGCATACCGAGCTGGTGGACCGTAAGCGCTGGATTTCCGAGCGGCGCTTTTTACACGCCCTGAACTATTGCATGCTCTTGCCCGGCCCCGAGGCAATGCAACTGGCCACCTACCTCGGCTGGCTGATGCACAGGACGGCCGGCGGCATCATGGCGGGACTGCTGTTTGTGCTGCCCTCTTTCCTGATCCTGATCGCCCTGACCTGGATTTATCTGTCCTTCGGTGATGTGCCCGTGGTGGCCGGTATTTTGTATGGCATCAAGCCCGCTGTCGTGGCCATTGTGCTGGCCGCCGCCTGGCGCATAGGCAGCCGAAGTCTGAAAAATCGCTGGCTGCAGGCCATCGCGATTGCCTCTTTCTTCGCTATCAGCCTGCTGCAACTGCCTTTCCCTCTCATCATCGCCATTGCTGCCCTGCTGGGCATGCTGGGCGGACGACTGCTGCCTGAACAGTTCAGGCCCGGTGGCGCACATACAGCGAGTAGCAGTTCTGATGGTGCGGCGATGATTGATGACCACACACCGCCACCTGCCCATGCGCAATTCAGCTGGCGCAAGCTGATACGCACTTCCGTAGCGGGCGTACTCATCGCTGCACTGGCACTCATGCTGCTGACACTCGCCTTCGGTGAACACAACCCGCTGGTACAGATGGGCTGGTTCTTTACCAAAGCCGCCATGCTCACCTTTGGTGGCGCGTATGCGGTACTGCCCTATGTCTATCAGGGCGCAGTCACGCATTTCAGCTGGCTCAGCCCCGAGCAAATGATCGATGGGCTAGCACTCGGCGAAACCACGCCCGGGCCGCTAATCATGATCGTCACCTTCGTCGGTTTCGTCGGCGGCTGGACCAAGGAAGTATTCGGTGCCCTGTCCTTATTCAGCGCCGGTTGTGCCGGTGCGCTGGTCGCGACCTTCTTCACTTTCCTGCCCTCGTTTGTTTTCATACTGGCCGGTGCGCCGCTGATAGAATCCAGCCGCGATGACCTGCGCCTGACTGCGCCCCTGACGGCCATCAGCGCTGCTGTGGTGGGCGTAATTGTCAGTCTGGCGGCCTTCTTTGCTGTGCATGTGTTTCATCTGGACCAGCCACTGGCACACTGGGATCGCGTAGCCATCCTCATCGCTGCACTGGCGGCGGTTGCCCTGCTGCGCTATAAGGTAGGAACCAT
>CAIQLE010000339.1 GCA_903872555.1 uncultured bacterium | reverse complement strand
CCACAGGCCGGTATCAAGCGCGTCGTCGTGAAAGCACCCGCCGAGAATGCCTTCATCATGCTGGCCTATAAAGTGCCCAAGCTGCAGGATGTAGAAAAAGATGATGATGCGTATGCGCTAGAGGTGTTAGCAGCGGTTCTTGATGGTTATGACAATGCCCGTTTGACAGCGAAGCTGGTACGCACTGATCGCATCGCCAGTTCGGTGGATGCAGGCTATGATTCCACCGCGCGCGGACCGGTCATGTTCACGCTTTCGGGCGTCCCGATGCAGGGCACCTCGGTTGAACAACTGGAGCAGGCCTTACGCGCTGAAGTTGAACGCATTGCCAAAGAAGGCGTATCAGAAACTGAACTCAAACGCGTCAAGGCGCAGCTGATTGCCAGTCAGGTCTATAAGCGCGATTCAGTTTTCGGGCAGGCGATGGAAATCGGCAGCATGGAAATGGCAGGCATCTCTCACCGCCAGATCGATCGCATTATTGAACGCCTGTCACAAGTCACGCCAGCTCAGGTGCAGGCCGTGGCAGAACGCTACTTCTCGGACCAGCAACTGACCGTCGCTACCCTGTTCCCCTTGCCACTCTCCGCTCAGGCGGCACGCAAGCCTGAAGCCAGCGGCCTGCGCCATTGATACAAAGATGAAACCCATGTTCAGACAATTATGTGTCGCCGCTGTCTTTCTTATTTCAGGCAGTGTGCAAGCTGCGCTCAATATTCAGCACTGGACGCTGGAGAATGGTGCGCGTGTGTATTTTGTAGAAAATCACACCATACCCATACTCGATGTCAGCGTTGCTTTTGATGCGGGTTCACGCCGCGATCCTGTGGGCAAGACGGGTCTTGCCTCACTTACCAACAGCATGCTGGCGCGCGGACTGACGCAGGCAACGCTGGCCAATGGTGCGATAGAACCTGCGATGAGCGAAGCAGAGATTTCAGACGCACTGGCCGACATCGCTGCCCAGCGCGGTGGTGGTGCGGGCGTGGACAGAGCCGACATGGCCATACGTACCCTGTCATCCAAAGCAGAGCGTGAGCAGGCGATCGTGATGCTCGCGCGTCTGCTGGCTCAGCCCAGCATGCCAGAGGCATTTTTTCAGCGCGATAAAGCGCGCACGCTTTCCGCTATACGAGAGTCGCTGACCAAGCCTGAATCGATCGCCAGCAAAGCCTTCTGGCGTATGGCCTATGGCAATCATCCCTATGGGGCTGAAGCGACGATTGAAACTGTGGAAGCGATGACGCGCGATGATCTGCTGCAGTTCCATCGAGGCCATTATTTTGCCAAGGGTGCTGTGATTGCCATGATCGGTGACGTCACACGAGCTGAAGCGGATGGTATTGCGCGTGAACTCACGCAACGCCTGCCGAAAGACGCGCCCGATGGCAAACCTTTGCCCGCACTGCCTGAGGTCGCCACTCCCATGGGAGCGGAACAACGCATTCCGCATCCTGCATCACAGGCACATATATTGGTTGGTATGCCGGCGCTGGCGCGCGGCGATCAGGATTTCTTTGCGCTCACCGTCGGTAATTACATACTGGGTGGCGGTGGTTTTGTGTCGCGTCTGACGCATGAAGTGCGCGAAAAACGCGGTCTGGCTTACAGCGCCTATAGTTATTTCAGTCCCATGGCGCAGCCGGGACCCTATCAGGCCGGATTACAGACACGCAAAGATCAATCCGAGGCAGCTTTGAAAGTCGTGCGCGATACGATTAATGACTTCCTGCGCGATGGCCCGACTGAAGCGGAGCTGAAAGCAGCCAAAGATAATCTCATCGGTGGTTTTGCACTGCGCATCGATAATAATCACAAGATTCTTGAAAACATCGCCGTGATAGGCTTCCATCAATTGCCGCTGGATTATCTGGATACCTGGACCGATAAAGTGGCGAAAATCACGGTGGCAGATATACGTGCGGCCTTCAAACGCAAGCTGGCGATCGACAGTATGGTGACGGTGATTGTGGGTGGCGAAAAATAAACTGCCAGTATGAATAGCTGCAATCAGATGGAAGCTGAAGTCTGCTCATCAGCAATGCTAAAAATATTTCACGCACCAATCGTAAAGACCGTATCTTGAAAAAACAAAGATCCTCCGTACCCAGGCAAGTGCGCATCATCGGCGGCCAATGGAAGCGCACGCCTTTGCCGGTGGCAGATATCGAGGGATTGCGGCCCACCCCCGATCGCGTACGCGAAACCACTTTCAACTGGCTGGAGCAT
>CAIQLE010000338.1 GCA_903872555.1 uncultured bacterium | reverse complement strand
ACCTGGACTGAAAAGCCCAGGCTATTGCTGCTGGCATTACTCGCGTCACGGGTCTGAGGATAATGTTCGAATGACATACCGACCGACACATCACGCGTGCGCAGTGACTGCGCCAGCCGCGTGCCGGTATCGGCCGCTTCCACCCGAGCGAGTGCAGCACGCACATCAGCACGCTGAGCGACGATGCGCTCTACTGTCTGTTGCATGGATTTATCGTCAGCAAGTTCAGCTTCTTCCAGTGCAGGCCAGTTATCGCTGGCTTGAAGATTGTCCGCATGCGCGGACTCGCCTAACAACAAAGCCAGAAAGCGTCGTGCGCGATGCAATTCATTCTCGGCCAGCACAACCTCGTTTTTCGCGCGCAGTGCATCCACCCTGACGCGCTCCACATCGGCGCCGGCAATATCACCGGCATTGCGGCGGATTTGTGCAGCTATCAGCGTGTCATCGAGCAACTGGGAAGATTCGCGGCTGGCAAGCAGTCGGTCCTGTGCTGCCTGCAGATCCGCATAGGCTTGCGAGACCAGAACACGCAGCTGTCTTTGCACATCCTGCAGGTCAGCATCCGCAGCACGTGCATTGTGTCTTGCACCTTCGGTACGCAATTCACGCTTGTCGCCACGTTCTATCAGCTGACCCACACTAAATACGGTATCGACTTGCTTACGCCAGAGCGAGCCCGCACCAATGCCATTTGATGGACTGATGCTCCCGGTTGAGATGCCCAACGTTGGATTCGGCGGCGCTGCCGCTATCTCAATATTGGCCTGCGCACTGGCCAGTGCTGCACGGGCCAGTTTCAGATCGTAGTTACGTTCCTGCGCCAGCGCTAAAGCCTGATTCAGGGAAAGAGGCCAGTTAGCTTCAGCCGCCTCTGAGGCAGCGCAAGCAAAGCACAAGGACAGGCAAATTAAGGGCGAACGAGCAAGCAGTCTCAAAAGATTTTCCATGCGAGGCGGTCATTTGGCCCCTATTTTAGGGGCACGGTCGGGATAGCCGCTGAAGAATGATGACCGCAAGGTGGCTTATATTAAACAATCTAGCTGTCGGACTTCTGAGCAATCGCTGACAATTTGCTGACGAAAAAAAACACCGGACAAAGTCCGGTGTTTATTCTTACAAAGACCTCTGAAAAAATCAGGCCGCATTCGGCACGCTAGGCAAACCAGCCAAAGCCATAGCCAGTTCTTCTTCGCTGTATTTCTCGTCCTTCAAATTGCCTGAGAAGTAATTGGTATAGGCCGCCATATCAAAGTGACCGTGACCGCACAAATTAAAGAGAATGACTTCGCTCTTACCTTCACGTTTGCAGCGCAGCGCTTCTTCTATCGCACCTTTAACAGCGTGATTGGCTTCCGGAGCAGGCACGATGCCTTCATGACGGGCAAACAGCACGCCTGCAGCGAAACAATCCGTCTGATCATAGGCCACTGCCTCAATCAGTCCCAGTTCTTTCAGATGCGAGACCAGCGGTGCCATGCCGTGATAACGCAGGCCACCGGCATGGAAGCCAGGAGGTGTGAAGGAAGATCCTAGCGTATGCATCTTGGTGATCGGTGCCATTTTGGCGGTATCGCCATAGTCATAGGCATACTTGCCGCGGGTAAGTGAAGGACAGGCGGATGGCTCCACTGCCACAATACGTGGCTTAGGACCACCGCGCAGACCTGCGCCTATGAACGGAAAGCTGATGCCAGCAAAGTTAGAACCACCACCGGTACATCCGACGATCACATCCGGATAATCACCGGCCATGGCCATCTGCTCCATGGATTCAATACCCACGATGGTCTGGTGCATCAGCACGTGATTGAGCACTGAACCGAGTGCATATTTGGTGTCGTCATTCGTCGCTGCAATTTCAACCGCTTCAGAAATCGCAATACCCAGACTGCCTGGATGATCAGGACGGCTGGCCAGCACAGAACGGCCATAGTTGGTTTCTTCGGAAGGCGATGCCACGCAGCGTGCGCCATAGGTTTCCATCACGGCACGGCGATAGGGCTTCTGGTCGTAGGACACACGTACCTGAAACACGGTGACATCAATATCAAACAATGAACCGGCGAAGGACAGCGAGGTACCCCACTGACCGGCACCGGTCTCAGTGGTGAGACGCTTGACACCCGCCTGCTTGTTGTAAAAAGCCTGAGGTATCGCGGTATTCGGTTTATGACTGCCCGCAGGGCTGACCCCTTCATATTTGTAGTAAATCTTGGCCGGTGTTCCCAGCGCTTTTTCCAGACCATAGGCACGGAACAAGGGCGCCGGACGCCACAGGCGATATACATCACGCACAGGTTCTGGGATATCGATCTCACGCTCGGTCGAAACTTCCTGCATGATCAGTTCCATAGGGAATAGCGGCTCGAGATCAGCCGGACCGATAGGTTGCATGGTGCCGGGATGCAGCACGGCTGGTAGTGGCTGCGGCAGATCTGCCTGAATGTTGTACCAGCGGCGTGGAATACTTTCTTCGGGCAGCAGGAATTTGATTTGTTTCGACATCGCGTTCATCTCCAGATAAGTTTTTATTATTAAAAACCCCCGGCACAGGCCAGGGGTTGATCTTGCTTCTGTCTTACTGCCTGTGAAAGGCTATAGATTACATACAGCTACTTCAATCAAAGCTTTAAGGTTTTACTTTAGGTTTTACTTAATGTTTTACTTGAGGCCGCACTTAAAGTTTCACATCAAGTATCGCATCAGGTTCTGCCTTCAAGCATCCCTTCAAGTAACGCATGAGGTAATTCTTTAAGTAGCACTTAAAGTCGCACATACAGATTTACTTGAAGTCGTACTTGAAGTCTTACCTGAAGTTCTGCCTGATGTTCTTCTTAAAGTTCTTACTTAGCTTTCAGGCACTCGCTCATGAACTTTTTACGTTCATCGCCTTTTTTGCCCGTAGCGTCCTTATTACAAGTCACCATTTTATTTTGCTGGGTATTGGCGGCTGGCTCAGGTGCAGCAGGTTTTTTGCTCAGGCACTCTTTCATGAATGCCTTGCGTTCGTCACCCTTCTT
>CAIQLE010000337.1 GCA_903872555.1 uncultured bacterium | reverse complement strand
ATGGAAGAAATGAAAAAAGAGATACAGCTGATAGAGGAAAGATGGAATTACGCGATCAGGAAAATACCGGCTATGGCTGGAAGACTGAACAAAAAATTGATGCCTACGTTGCTTCACAACCTACTTCATGCAGTATGAAGCGTCCTTCTTAAGGCACGCAATCAACAAGCCCTGAACTTTCAGGGGCTGAAAAAGAGCCTGCAAACTGCAGGCTCTTTTTTTTTGCGTTTATTCAGGCCAGGAGTGGTGGGGTATTTGCCACAATTGATGCATCCTGATAGACAGATGCATTGCACTGCTTAAAATCTGCCCGTTCAACCTTAAAGAACGGAGGCCACTGTGCAAGCCTATGATTCATTAAATCGCTCATTCTGTGCTCTGGGACTCATCGTCCTGATGTCGTTAACGGCGCTGACTTCTCATGCACAAACCATCAAAATCGGGTTAAGCGGTCCCTTTAGCGGAGGCTCCAGCCCCATGGGGGAAAGCATGCGCAATGGCGTCAGACTGGCGGTAGAAGAAATTAATGGCGTTGGTGGTGTACGTGGCCGAATGATAGAGCTGGTGGAAAGAGATGATCAGGCTAACAATGAACAGGGAGCCCGCATTGCAGAAGAACTGACGCGCATGAAAGTCACAGCCACCATAGGCATCGTTAATACCGGTGTGGGACTGGCCTCGATTGATGCGTATCAGAAGGCCAAAATACCATTGATTGTGGCAGTCTCGACCGGACCCGCGCTGACGCGAAAATATGCTCCACCCGGCAGTCCTGAGAATTTTATTTTTCGGGTTTCTCCTACGCTGGATCTGGAGGCGCGCATCCTGGTGAGTGACCTCAAAAAAAGAGGCCTGCATAAGATTGCCCTGATGGCTGACACCACCCCCTATGGTGATAGTGGTGCAGCTGCATTGTCTGAGCAGGCCAGACTGGCAGGGCTAGATGTGGTGACCCAGTTACGCTTCAAGGTCGGCGATACTGACATGTCTGCATTGCTCAGGCGCGCACGCGCTGCAGGAGCCATAGCCATCGTGGGCTGGGGCATAGGGCCTGAACTGGCACATATTGCGCGCGATATGAAATCCATCAACTGGAAAGTACCCTTAATGGGCAGCTGGACACTCTCCATGCGCAATTTCATTGACGCTGCCGGAGCCGCAGGAGAGGGCGCATTAATGCCACAGACCTTTATTCAGGATGCAGGCTCGACTGCCAAAAACAGTTTTTTGCTGGCCTATAAACGAAATTTCAGAACTGATTTAATACCTTCACCCATGAGCGCTGCACAGGGCTATGACGGTATGCATTTGCTTGCTTTAGCACTAAGACAGACACGTACAGTGAATGGTGAGGCGCTGCTTCAGTCGCTAGAAAATCTTGAAGTGCGCTATCAGGGGGCTGTCACCAGTTATGAGCGCCCCTTTACTCATGAAGACCATGATGCTATCAGCGCCAACATGATGGTCATGGGCAAAGTACTCGGAGGACGCGTTGACTATGCTTACCGCGAAGATCAGCAGCGTAGCGCCCTGCTGCGCGTCAAGCAGCGTACGGATTAAACAAAGATGTGAAGCTTGCTGAATTGAGCAGCTTTAAGGGTTTAAAAAATACGATCGTGCTTTTCTGGGTTATAGTGGCGGGATAATAAAAACGGCACTCGCCGTTACCACTCAAAAAAGGAGACCAGACCATGAGCGCGTCCTATCAAGAGCACGGCGAGATTGCCGTTATCACCCTCGACAACCCGCCGGTGAATGGACTGGGTCACGCTACCCGCAGCGGTATCGTGGATGGCGTGCAGCGTGCACTGGGCAACAATGCGATCAAGGCGATTGTACTGATCGGTGCCGGCAAGGGCTTTTCGGGTGGTGCTGATATACGCGAATTCAATTCCCCCAAAGCGATGCAGGAACCTTCGCTGCATACCGTCATACGCGTAGTGGAGGGATCAGACAAACCCGTAGTGGCTGCCATTCATGGCGTTGCTATGGGCGGCGGTCTGGAACTGGCTCTGGGCTGCCATTACCGAGTGGCCATTGCTGGTGCACAGATTGCACTGCCTGAAGTCAAGATCGGTATTTTGCCGGGTGCCGGTGGCACACAACGTCTGCCGCGTGTATTAGGGCTGGAAGCGGGTCTGAATATGATCGTCTCAGGTGCTGCCGTGATGTCAGAAAAACTGGCGGGCACCAAGTTGTTCGATCAGATGATAGAAGGTGAGCTGTTACAAGGCGCCCTGAATTTCGCCAAGGGCATCGCTGCTCAGCGTCCCTTGCCTAAGGTCAGGGATATACGCATCGATTATCCTAATGCCGATGGCTACCTGCAGTTTGCGCGTAATACCGTACGCGCGGTGGCCGGACCATTCCCTGCACCGCTGAAATGCGTCGATGCAGTAGCCGCCGCCGTAAAACGCCCCTTTGATGAGGGTATCAAATATGAGCGCGACTTGTTTCTGGAGCTGGTGCAGACCACCGAGTCCAAGGCCTTGCGTCACGCTTTCTTTGCTGAACGCGCTGCCTCCAAAATACCTGATGTGCCGGCCGAGACCCCCATACGTCCGATTCAGTCAGCCGCGGTGATCGGTGCCGGCACCATGGGGGCCGGTATTGCCATGAATTTTGCCAACGCGGGCATTCCCGTCAAGCTGCTCGAGATGAAGCAAGAAGCTCTGGATAAAGGACTTGCTACCCTGCGCAAAAATTATGAAAACACGATGAAGAAGGGCAAGCTGTCTCAGGAGCAGTTTGATAAGCGAGTCGCTCTGATCAGCGGCACTCTGGCTTATGAAGATCTGGCACAGGCCGATATCGTGATCGAGGCTGTGTTTGAAGACATGGGTGTGAAAGAGGCTGTATTTAAACAACTCGACGCGGTGATGAAGCCTGGCGCCATTCTGGCCTCCAACACTTCAACACTGGATGTGGACAAGATTGCAGCCTTTACTAAACGTCCTCAGGACGTGATTGGTACGCACTTTTTCAGCCCAGCCAATGTGATGAAGTTGTTGGAAATTGTGCGTGGTGAAAAAACAGCCAAAGATGTGCTGGCAACAACACTGGCACTGGCGAAAAAAATCAGGAAAACAGGCGTGGTCTCAGGTGTCTGCGATGGCTTCATAGGTAATCGCATGATAGAGCAGTACATACGCCAGGCCGGCTTTCTGGTGGAAGAAGGATGTCTGCCTGCACAAGTAGACAAAGCCATAGAGAAATTTGGCTTTGCTATGGGCCCTTTCCGTATGAGCGACCTGGCAGGCAATGACATAGGCTGGTACATACGCAAGCGCCGCTATGTAGAAAAACCCGAAGTAACTTATTCCAAAGTGGCTGACCTGCTGTGTGAAAAAGGACGCTTTGGTCAAAAAACATCTGCCGGCTGGTATGACTACAAAGCAGGTGACAGAAAGCCTCATCCCTCCGATGAAGTGAACCAGATGATCATTGCACATTCAGCTGAGCTGGGTATAGAACGCAGAAAAATCAGCGATCAGGAAATCATCGACAGACTGGTGTATGCACTGGTGAATGAAGGCGCATTAATTCTGGAAGAGGGTATAGCCATGCGTGCCTCGGATATCGACATGGTTTATCTGACGGGCTATGGTTTTCCTTTATTCCGTGGTGGCCCTATGTTCTATGCCGATACAGTTGGTTTGTCGAATGTATTGATGAGTATGCAGAAATTTGCAAAAGGTCGTCATGCTGAAGCATGGAAGCCAGCTCCCTTGCTGGAAAAATTAGCCGGTGAAGGAAAAAATTTCAGTTAAGTCTGAATTTCTTTATAAAAAAACTGCCAGGGCGTAAGCCTGTGGCAGTTTTTTTTTGTTTAAACAGACCTTATGTACGTAGACAACAACACCATTTAAATTTTAATTGTCTTTATCTGCTTGTGATAATGATCGATAAACGTTCATATGTTTTTTAATCCACAAAAAATAATAAAAAAATGACAGGTTGAATCTAAATTACTAGTAATGTTTTGTTCCATGCAAAAAAAACATAATGTTAATCAGTTAATTTTTGCATTGCGAAATTTACAATT
>CAIQLE010000336.1 GCA_903872555.1 uncultured bacterium | reverse complement strand
GCAATAGTAGTTTGTTTACTTGTTCAATTCCTTTGCTCACTGGTAATCTGTGGCCATGTCCAGGCCACAAAAAACAGCCCTTTTCCTCACCGGTGGCGGTGCGCGTGCGGCCTATCAGGTCGGTGTCTTGCAGGCCATCTTGTCTCTGTTGAGCGAGACCGGCTGGCCGTCCGACAAAAATCCTTTCGATATTGTGTGTGGCACGTCGGCCGGTGCCATCAATGCCACGGCCTATGCCTCGCGTGCCGATAATTTTGAAGAGAGCGTGACACACTTGCTCGGCATCTGGCGCAATCTGGAAGTCGAGCAGGTCTACCGCGCGGATTCTTTTGGCGTTATTCGTTCGGGCGCGCGCTGGTTGTCTTTATTGTCTTTTGGCTGGCTACTGCGCAAATGGCATGCGCAGCCTCCGAATTCGCTGCTCGATAATTCCCCTTTGGTCGGTCTGCTGCACAAGATGTTGGACTTGCCGCGACTCGATGCCGCGCTGGCCTCTGGTCATCTGTCGGCGCTGGCGGTTTCGGCTTCGTCTTACACGGCAGGCAAACATGTGACCTTCTATCAATCAGCCTATGACATACCCGCCTGGAGCCGTGCACAGCGCATGTCTCTGCAACAGCAGATAGGCGTCGACCATCTGCTGGCCTCTTCGGCGATTCCGCTGATCTTCCCTGCGATGCCTCTGTATTGCGGCAACCGCTGTGAATATTTCGGCGATGGTTCTATGCGCGAGGTGGCGCCCATCTCACCGGCCATTCATCTGGGAGCCAGTAAAGTGCTGGTGATTGGTTCGGGCAATATAGGCGGCCCTGAGCGCAGCTTTGCAGAATTTTCTGGTTACCCTAGCCTGGCGCAGATTGCCGGACATGCGATGTCGAGTATTTTTCTTGACGGGCTGTCGGTAGACATAGAACGCTTGGGACGTATCAACAACACACTATCCCTGCTCACACCAGAGCAGCTGACCAAGACAGTATTGCGTCCGGTAGAAATGCTGGCCATTACGCCATCACAGCCACTGGATTCCATTGCCAGTCGCCATGTGGGTAGTTTGCCTTTGGCTATACGCACCTTGCTTTCGGCCATCGGTGCAACTGAGCGACGTGGTGCTGCGCTGGCTTCCTATCTCTTGTTTGAATCCAGCTATACCCGTTCACTCATCGAATTGGGACAGATAGATACTTTGTCCCGCAGGGATGAAGTTTTGCGCTTTTTTGGTGTCGAAGAGAGTCCTGCTCGCGCACCGATCAAGGCAACATCACTTGAAAATATTATTTAGTAGTTAATTTTTCTGGTGTTGGAGTGCTCATCGCGTCGTGCTGTAGCTCCATAGGGATGGATACAGTTAAGCCAGTTTTCGACGCAGAACCCCTATATTTATCTTTTTAATAAGTCCTTTTGTGTCAAAACCTCGTTCAGGGGTTTTGCCGGAACCAAAGGGCAGGTATCATCACAAGTTGCCAGCAATCATGTGTTTTTTAGCATTAAGCATCCTTGGTGCAAGAACATGGGATTGCTTATCGCGTAAAGATTGCTAAAAAAATAATCCTATTCAGATTGCGCGTGCTTTTTTTGTTTCAAGACGACCGTGAATATTTATATGCTCAGCGCGCCTCAACAGCGCGACGATGAAAGTCAGGAGACCAGCCCCAGTGGTGGTTTGCTGCTAACCGTTCCCGGAAATGTAGTCCAGTCCATCCGTGCATTTCGGGTGACGGAGCTGCAGTCCGAGGCGATCAGGCTTGGTCATCACTTTCTTTATGCGAATTGCGCGCAGGCTCTGACACGTCAGCAAGTATTGGCGAGCATCACGGAGTCTTTCCATATTCCTCGCCCTTACGGCAAGAACTACGATGCATTGTCCGATTGTCTGACGAATGTATTTCACAAAGCGGGCGAACAGCCTGGATTTCTCGTCGTGCTTGAGCAATTGCCGAATGCACAGAAATTTGACAAAGAAGCGCGCGAAAATCTGCTGGATGCCTTCCGCGATGCCGCCGATTTCTGGGCTGAGAAAAAAATCCCTTTCCGCGTCTTCTTTTCCTTTCAGTGAGCGAAAAGAAGTCTTGGGTGCACTGTTAAAATGCACGCCATGAAACGTATCGTCATTTTGATTTCCGGTCGTGGCAGCAATATGGAAGCCATTATGCGGAGTATGGCTGCAGAACAATGGCCGGCACAGATTGCCGCCGTCATCAGCAACAAGGCAAGTGCTTCGGGATTGCAGACAGCTCAGGCAGCTGGTATCCCGACCAAAGTGCTTGAACATCGCGCCTATCCTGACCGTGAAGCATTTGATGCCGCTTTGTCAGCAGCGATTGATTATTTCGAAGCGGATCTGGTGGTGCTCGCAGGATTTATGCGTATCCTGACACCTGGCTTTGTGCATCATTTTCAGGGCCGCTTGCTGAATATTCATCCTTCGCTGTTGCCCAGTTTCCCCGGGCTGGATACGCATCAGCAGGCCATCGATGCCGGTGTCAAACTGCATGGCGCGACTGTGCATTTTGTCACCCCGGTGTTAGACCATGGCCCTATCATTGCTCAGGCAGCCGTGCCGGTGCTGGAAGATGATACGGAAGCGCTGCTTGCAGCGCGTGTGCTGCAGCAAGAACATCAGATTTATCCGCGTGCTGTGCGTGACATCATCGAAGGCAAGGTCTGGCTGGATGGTGATCGCGTGCGACGTCGCGACACGTCTACCCACTGATTTTTCGGGCTGATACTAGGCCCTGTTATTTTCCCTAAGGATACGCATGAGATTGCCGCCCGCAATTGTTGGCAGTACGGAAGAGGTTTTGCGTGACATCCTGCGCTTTACCGGTCCGGCCGACAGTACTTTGTCCCGTTATTTTCGTGAACATCCCCGACTTGGTGGACGTGAACGCGGTGTGATTGCCGAAGCGGTCTATAACATGCTGCGTCAGCGTACCGTTTTCGTTCAGCTGGCTGAATCAGGCTCGGGGCCGCAGATGCGCCGACTGGCCTTGCTCTCGCTGGCTGAATTTGCAGGTGTCGATGCTATCGCCGGCCTCAGCGAGCAAGAGACCGAGTGGCTGACGCGGGTCATGGCATTTGATCGCAATAGTTTTCCTTTGGCGACTCGTGCCAATTTCCCTGAATGGATGTTGCAGCGTTTCATTGCGCAGTACGGCGAAGATGAGGCCATGCAATTGATCGATGCCCTGAATCGTCCTGCCTCACTGGACCTGCGCGTCAATACACTCAAGGCGACAGTAGAAGAGGCGGAAGCTGCACTGAACTTCGCCGGCATTACCTTTGAGCGCACGCCCTTTGCGCCTCTGGGATTGCGCCTGCCTAAAAAGCCTGCTCTGCAAAACATGAGTATGTTCAAGGATGGTTTGATTGAAGTGCAGGATGAGGGCAGTCAATTGCTGGCACAGATGCTGGGTGCCAAGCGCGGTGAGATGGTGGTAGATTTCTGTGCAGGTGCAGGAGGCAAGACGCTGGCGCTTGGCGCCTTGATGCGCAATACCGGCAGACTGTATGCCTTTGATATTTCAGACAAGCGACTGGCCAAGCTCAAGCCCCGCATGGCGCGCAGCGGCCTCTCGAATGTGCATCCTGTGCTGATCGCGCATGAGAACGATGCCAAGGTCAAGCGACTGGCTGGCAAGATAGACCGCGTACTGGTCGATGCACCTTGCAGCGGCCTGGGTACGCTGAGACGCAATCCAGACGTCAAGTGGCGCATGGTGGCGACGGATATTGATGAGCTCAATGTCAAGCAGCTGTCCATACTGGCTGGCGCTGCGCGACTGGTAAAACCGGGTGGACGTCTGGTGTATGCAACCTGCAGTTTGCTGGCCGAAGAGAACGAGGCCATCGTTGAGCAGTTTTTAGCCACGCATGCCGACTATGTACTGGTGCCGGCCGGCGAAGTGCTGGCAGAGCAAAAAATAGAGGCGCTGGAAATGGGCGACTACTTGAAGCTGCTGCCACATCAACATCACACGGATGGATTTTTTGCCGCTGTACTGGAACGAAAAAAACAAGCAGAAGTTATCATTGAAAAGTAAGCAATCTGCTCAGCTGCCTGCTCATGATTTTTTGAGTAATGCAGACTGAGCAGGCTTGTCAGACGAGATTGTTGAGGTCGCCATGAGCCCGTCGCAAAATCTTTGGTCAGATCTGCTGGCCGATTTTCAAAATCCGAATTTTCAATGGCAGGTGTTGGCACTGCTGATTTGTGCAGTGATTGGGTACTTACTCTCACGCGGCCTGATGAAGCATTTTTCCGGCGACCCGAATCATCAGAGCCCTCTGGGTGCTGCACTGACCAGTTTTCAGCGCGTACTGACGCCCTTGCTGACCTTGCCTCTGATTGCGCTGTCGATGGGTTTGCTCGGTCGCTCACAGAGCGTAGGCTTGTTGCGTATGGCGATGCCGCTGGTTTTGTCCTTTTTGCTGATACGGCTGGTCTTTTATATGTTGAGGCAGGCCTTTGTGAAAGACGGACGCATAGGCGGTTTTTTGCAAGCCTTCGAACAAAGCTTCGCCCTCATCGTATGGACTGTCCTGGCTTTGTATATCACCGGCTTGTGGCCGGATGTGATGCTGTTTCTGGATGAGACCACTCTGCCCGTGGGGCGACACCGGGAATCATTGCTGGTCATATTGCAGGCCATCTTATCCGTAGGCGTGACACTCATACTGGCACTCTGGGCATCGGCCATGCTGGAGCAAAGGCTGATGCGTCTGGATACCGTGCATTCCTCTCTGCGCGCTGTACTTTCGCGTGTCGTGCGCGCAGTCCTCATTTTGATCGCTGTATTGCTCAGCCTGTCCATGGTGGGCATAGATCTCACCGTTTTATCGGTATTTGGTGGCGCACTGGGCGTAGGTATAGGACTGGGTTTGCAAAAACTCGTCAGCAGCTATGTCTCTGGTTTTGTAATTCTGCTCGAGCGCAGTCTGTCCATAGGTGATGTGGTGAATGTGGATCGCTTTAGCGGGCAGGTTGTGCAAATTAACACTCGGTATACGGTACTGAAAGGTACGGACGGCGCCGAATCCGTGATACCGAACGAGATGCTGGTGTCTTCCCCGGTTCAGAATCTCTCGCTGACCAGCCGCCATGTCCGACTCACGACATCCTTTATCGTGGCCCATGAAACGGACATTGACCGTTTGTTTGCTGAAATAGAGCGCGCCCTGTCAGGCATTCCCCGTGTTCTGGCTGAGCCTCAGGCAGCACTGTTACTGACACGCTTTGCCCCTGAGGGACTGGAACTGGAAGTCGTCTTTTGGATTGATGATCCTGAAAACGGGCGGGGATCGGTAATGTCAGCGGTCAATCTGGCGCTCTTAAAATTGCTGAAAGAGCAAGGTGTTCGGCTCTCCCCGCAGTTGCCGCGTGAACCCGGCGTTACGGATCTGACCAACAAGTCTTTGATTCATAAGACTTTATCGGATGATTTGGCCTAAAAACCGGCCGATGATGCCCAAAACCACGTACAATCTGGGGTTGCGGCAAGTGACGGCGGAGCCATGATCCACCGGCAGCCCATTAAAGCTTTGGAGAAAAAATGACTCTTGATTCCGGTTTGAACCTGGTGCTTGATTTCCTGTTGAACGGCCTGACGCATGCGACGGGTTGGCAGGTGTTCCTGTTTGCCGTTGTCGTGACCCACATCACGATTGCCGGCGTGACCATCTTCCTGCATCGCTGCCAGGCACACCGTGCACTCGATCTGCATGCAATTCCCAGCCACTTTTTCCGTTTCTGGCTGTGGATGACCACAGGCATGGTCACTAAAGAATGGGCTGCGATACATCGCAAGCACCACGCTAAGTGTGAAACTGAAGAAGATCCGCACAGTCCTGTCACTCGCGGCATTGAAAAAGTGCTGTTCGAAGGCGCTGAACTGTATCGCGTCGAAGCCAAGAATAAAGAAACCATAGAGAAGTATGGTCACGGCACGCCGGATGACTGGATGGAGCGCAATGTCTACACCAAGCATTCGGCACTCGGCGTTGCCCTGATGCTGATTCTGGATGTGATGCTGTTTGGTGTGCTCGGCCTGACCGTGTGGGCAGTACAGATGGTGTGGATTCCTGTGACGGCAGCCGGTGTCATTAATGGTATCGGCCACTTCTGGGGCTATCGGAATTACGACTGTACCGATGCGTCGACCAATGTTTTCCCTATCGGCATCCTGATCGGTGGCGAAGAGCTGCATAACAATCACCACACCTTCGGTACCTCGGCCAAGCTGTCGTCGAAATGGTATGAGTTCGACATAGGCTGGATGTACATCACCATCCTGTCGTATATGGGTCTGGCCAAAGTGAAGAAGGTCGCTCCTGAGCCGCGCTTTGATCGCGAGAAGCTGGTTGCCGATCTGGAGACCTTGCAGTCCGTGGTCGCAAATCGTTACGATGTGATGGCCAAGTACGCACGTTCACTCAGCCGCGCATGGCATGATGAAGTCGATCACATTCGTGCCAACTCGGCTCTGGAATCGAGCTTCCTCAAGTCCAGCAAGAAGCTCTTGCAGCGCGAACCGGCCAGTCTGGAAATCGTTCAGCAGCAGCAGCTCACCGAATTGTTCAAGCACAGCAGTGCATTGAAGACCATGCATGAAATGCGTTCTGAACTGACTGCCTTGTGGGAGCGTTCACATTCCAGCAGCGATCAGTTGCTGCATCAGTTGCGTGACTGGTGCGCCCGTGCAGAAGCATCGGGCATACGCTCGCTGCAAGAGTTTTCCCTGCGCCTGCGCAGCTACGCGTAAGCGACTAGTTCAGCGCTTAGCGCAAGCAATAAAAAAGCCCCGCAGAAATGCGGGGCTTTTTCATGTGCGAGAGAATCAGCCCTGGGGCTGAATCTGAGATCAGTCTTACTTG
>CAIQLE010000335.1 GCA_903872555.1 uncultured bacterium | reverse complement strand
TACGCCATCCTGCGTGCTGATGCGGTAGTGGTGCCCGTCAATCCTATGCTCTTAACCGAAGAGCTGAGATACACCATAGAAGACAGCGGCGCTTCGGTTGCACTGACAGCGCAAGAATTATTGCCTCAGTTGTCACCCTTAATGGATACCTCGGTGCTGCGTCATGTACTTGTGGCCTGTTATTCGGATTATCTGGGCGCAGATGCCAGCGAAGCGCCAGAAGCGATCAGTCAGCCCAGACAACTATTTGATCATCCTACGCTGGTGACTTGGCAGGATGCATTGGCCGCAGCCTGTGATCCCGGGCCACATCTGGCGGGCCCGGACGATCTGGCCTGTCTGCCCTACACATCGGGCACGACAGGCAAACCCAAGGGTTGCATGCATACCCATGCATCACTGATGTTTACGGCGGTCAGTGCTTCACTCTGGGGTGGCGCATCGCCGGATCATGTAGGACTGATGACGCTGCCCGGATTTCATGTGACAGGTATGCAAGTCAGCATGAACGCATCCATTTATGCCGGTGCCACCTTAGTGATCATGCCGCGCTGGGACAGAGATCTTGCAGGACGCTGGATTACGCATTATCGCGTCACTACCTGGACCAGCATTCCGACCATGATGATCGATTTTCTGTCCAACCCTAAATTGAGTGACTACGATATTTCCAGCCTTAAGCGTGTCTCAGGCGGTGGCGCTGCGATGCCGGCCGCGATAGCTCAGAAATTACTCGACCTGACGGGACTAAGTTATATGGAAGGTTATGGACTGTCAGAGACGATCGCGACTACGCATTCGAATCCCATGCAACGCCTCAAGCAGCAATGTCTGGGCATACCGATATTTAATGTCGATGCACGCATACTGGATGTTGTGACGCAAACACCGCTAGAGCCGAATCAGGTGGGTGAAATCATCATTCATGGTCCGCAAGTGTTTGCAGGTTATTGGCAAGATGAAGAGAAGACGCGGGAAGCATTCATAGACATGGATGGCAAGCGCTTTCTGCGCACCGGTGATCTTGGTTACGTCGATGAGGAAGGCTTCTTTTTTTTCACCGACCGCTTAAAGCGCATGATCAATGCCAGTGGCTACAAGGTGTGGCCGGCAGAAGTGGAAGCCATCATGTATAAGCATCCGCAAGTCGCGGAATGCTGTGTCGTTGGTGCCGGCGATGCTTATCGCGGAGAGACGGTCAAGGCATACGTCGTTAAAAAAGAAGGCAGTGATTTGCAAGAAGAGCATTTGATATCGTGGGCACGTGAACAGATGGCTGCCTATAAAGTGCCGCGCATCGTCGAGTTTTTGGATACCTTGCCCAAGTCTGCTACCGGCAAGGTGATGTGGCGACAATTGCAGGAAGCCGAACGGGCATCATGAGCATAGTTTTATCTACTTTAAATGCGCGCTATTCGCATGCCTCGCTGGGCTTACGCTATCTGCTGGCGAATATGGAAGAGCTGCAAGAGCAAACAGTACTCAAAGAATTTGTGATCGGCGTCAAGCCCGTCGATGTGGTCGAAAAGCTGCTGCAATACCAGCCCCGGATTGTGGGCTTTGGTGTCTATATCTGGAACGTGGAAGAGCTGACCAAGATCGTCGCTCTTTTTAAGCAAGTCGCGCCGCATGTGGTGATTGTGCTTGGTGGTCCCGAGGTGTCGCATGAAACTGAGGCGCAGGCCATTGTGAAGCTCGCCGATCATGTGATCACAGGCTGGGGTGATATCACTTTTCCTAAGCTTTGCAGGCAATTGCTGCAAGGCCCGCAGCCGCTGATGAAATTGCATGCGGGCGAACAGCCCGCAATGGAAACGATCGCCTATCCGTATGCGCATTACAGTGCTGATGATATATCTCACCGAACGATTTATATCGAAGCTTCGCGCGGCTGCCCTTTCAAATGTGAATTCTGTCTTTCGGCTCTAGACAAAACGGCCTGGCCATTTCCACTCGAGACCTTATTGGGCGAGCTGGAATCCTTATACCAGCGCGGTGTTCGGCTGTTCAAATTTGTAGACCGCACCTTCAATCTGAATATCAAGACGAGTCAGCGCATCCTGGAATTTTTTCTGAATAAGCTAGAGCGGGCACCACTTGACCCGGTGTTTGCACATTTCGAATTGGTGCCTGATCACTTACCGCCAGCTTTAAAAGAAACCATACAGCGCTTCCCGGCCGGCGCTCTGCAATTTGAGATAGGTATACAAAGCTTCAATCCGGAAGTGCAGGCACGCATCAGCCGTAAGCAAGATAATGAAAAAGCCGAAATCAATCTGCGCTGGCTGCGCGAAGAATCTCATGCACATTTGCATGTGGATTTAATTGCTGGTTTACCCGGCGAAGATCTGGATAGTTTTGCGCAGGGTTTTGACCGGCTGCTGGCCTTAAGACCACATGAAATTCAGTTTGGGATTTTGAAGCGACTGCGTGGCACACCCATCATTCGTCATACAGAAGCTTTTGGCCTGCAGTTTGATCCTGCTCCACCATATACGATACTTGCAACAAATTGTATTGATTTTGCGACCATGCAGCGACTGGTGCGTTTTGCACGTTACTGGGATTTGATTGCCAATTCAGGTCGCTTTGCCAGCAGCTTGCCGCTGGTGCTGGGTGCTGCGCCTTTTGCGCGGTTTCTGATGCTGTCAGACTGGCTGTATCAAAACACGGATGCCACGCATAGGCTTGCACCAGAGCGTCTGGCACGGCTGATCAGAACATGGTTGCTGGAACAAGGGGAAGATGTCGTGCAAGTCGGGCAGTCGGCGGCAGAGGATCTGGCTGCTTTGCAGGCACACAGTGCTTCTTCTGCAGCACATGCCCCCAATGCGTCACAAGTGCCACCTGCAACGCTGCCTGAGCGTCAGGCGCGGCATCAGGCGGCGTTGCCCTCCGCCGCCTTGCGCCAGGCTTCTATCAGCGCGCGCGCATCCGAGTCCAGTGATTCCAGTGTAAAGGCACGTGAGCGTTCAAAAATCATCAGCGCATAGACACTGGCAAGTGAATTGACTTCCGGCGAGAGTGCGCACTCCTCGCCCCTGGAGGGACGGATTCTGCGCCAGTAATTGATGGCTTGTTCGAGTTCGTTGAGTGTCAGGTCCATGACGCTATTTTAACTGGCTTGCGTGTTGATCAGTATGCGTCGTGGAAAACGGAGAATAAGTTTCGGTGCTGCATAAAATAAATGTAAATTAAAGGAAGCCGGCATGAATTTTTTACTGGTACACGGCGCATGGCATGGTGGCTGGTGCTGGCGTGATGTGGCCGAAAATTTGCGCGCTGCAGGCCATCATGTATGGACGCCCACCATGACAGGTCTGGGTGAGCGAGCTCATTTACTGAATGCAGACGTGGGTTTGTCGACCTGCATAGAAGATATATGCGCTGTGATTGAGGCAGAAGAATTGACCGAGCTGGTGCTGGTCGGCCACAGTTTTGCCGGGCCAGTGATATCAGGTGTGGCTGATCGTCTGTCCCATCGTCTGCAACAATTGATTTATCTGGATGCGCTGATTGTTCAAAGTGGCCAATCAGCTATATCGATATTCCCGCCGCAAGTGCAACAAGAGCGCAGCCGCACCATCGATGCAGAAGGCTTGCGGATGGCGATACCTTCAGCAGATAAATTTGGGGTAAGCCAGACAGATCAGGTGGACTGGCTTGCACGTCGCCTCACGCCTCATCCCTTGAAATCGTATACCGAGACGCTGCAACTGGAACATCCTTTGGGCAATGGCTTGCCCAAGACGTATATTGCTGTCACTGAGCCCTGGTATCCGCCACTGGCCAGCTTACGCGAATGGATCAAAGTCCAGCCTGACTGGGAATGGCGTGAACTGGCAGCAGGTCATGATGCGATGCTGACTTCACCTAATGCGTTGGCTAGGTTGTTGGAAGCATTAGCGCTGCGCTAAAAAGCGCTTCAGACGTTCCACGCCTTGTTCGAGACGTGGCAGAGAGCTGGCGAAGCACCAGCGTATAGCGCTCTCGCCTTCCGGTCCGAAGGCGCTGCCGGGTGCCAGACCCAGACCGGCCTCAGCCACCAGTCGCTTGCAAAGGGCAAGCGTATCGTTTTCACCTGCTATGCGAAAGAACAGATACATCGCCCCTTGCGGTTTGGGCGCGAGTATGCCGGCGTCCCGAAATACAGGTGAGGACAATTGTTCGTAAAGATAATTACGTGCAGCTGTGTAGCGTGCAAGGGTATGTCTGACAATGTCTTCACCCTGCTCCACGGCGACGATGCCCGCGTTTTGTATAAATACGGGTGCACAGGAGGTGTTGTATTCAATCAGCTTGCCCAGACCTGTCATCAGTGACAGCGGCATTTGCATCCAGCCCAGACGCCAGCCTGTCATTAACCAGGCTTTGGAAAAACTATTCACGGATACCACGCGTTCATCTTTGTCGATCAGGTCGAGAAAAGAGGGCGCACATGCGAGCTCAGTTTCAGGGACGTCATAGATCAGACGTTCATACACATCATCTGCCAGCAACCAGATACCCAGCTTGCGGCAATGCTCGAGCAAGAGAACTTGTGGCTCGCGCGTGATCGTCCAGCCAGTAGGGTTGTTAGGGGAATTCAGTAAGAGCGCCTTGGTGCCGGGCGTGAGCGCATGCAGCAAGCGCTCGATATCCAGCTCCCAGGCGGGTGCGGCAGAAGAGCCGGCACTTGAATCACCTGTATTCATTTGCAGCGCCACAGAAATCACTTCTGCGCCCAGAATTTTGGGTATCTCCAGCAGATTCGGCCAGAGCGGTGTGACGGCAACCACTCGGTCACCGGGGTTGATCAGCAACTGTGCCAGCAACATCAGCGCTGAAACGCCGGATGAGGTGACGGCTATTTGATCGGCATTAACAGGCTGATGCAAGCGGCTTGAATAGTCAGCAAGGGTTTCGCGCAAACGCGGCAGGCCAAGATTGTGGGCGTAAAAAGTATCGCCTGCATCGATAGAATGTTTGGCCGCATCGCGTATGAAGGCAGGCGTCACTTCATCCGGTTCACCAAACCAGAAAGGCAGCACATCTTGCCTACCCATGCCGGCATTCGCAACCTCACGTATACGCGAAGCACCGAGTGACTGTATGGCAGCGCGCGGTTCGGCAGGGTATAAATCTTTGCTGTTCATTACATGCAAAGCCAGAGGCGATTAGCCAGATCGACGATAAAGTCGGGACGCAGATAGCTGTAAAAAATCAGCGCCAGCAAGGCCAGTGTCGTCAGCAAAGTGAACAAGCTCAACCATGGCTTTGCGCGCAGCAAACGTAGCGATCCTGACCACTGTATAAAACCTGAGACCGACATTGGATGTGGCCATAACTTCATGCGGCTATCGCTTCCTTGCGAGTGATTGCTGATTCACTGATGGGCAGATTGATCAGGCCCGCAAAAATACCGAGTGCTATCGTGATCATCCATACCGTTTGGTAACTGCCCTGCAGCGTGTATAGATAGCCGCCCAGCCAGACACCCAGAAAACTACCCACCTGATGGGAGAAAAACACAAAGCCCGAGAGCATGGAGAGATAACGCACGCCGAAAATGCTCGCAACCACACCATTGGTCAGCGGGACAGTCGAGAGCCACAAAAATCCCATGCTGGCGGCAAAGATATAAACCGAGGTCGTGGACACTGGAGTGAATATGAACAGCGCAATGAACAAGGCCCGAGCAAAATAGATCGCCGACAGTATCCAGGGCTTGGGCATGATGCCGCCCAGTTTGCCTGCATAGTAGGAACCAAAAATATTGAACAAACCTATCAATGCTAGCGCCATGACGGCAAGCTTAGGATCGGTGATGCCCTGATCTGCAAGGTAAGAAGGCAAATGCACGCCTATGAAGACGACCTGAAAGCCACACACAAAATAGCCGCACACCAGAAGCTGGAAAGAGCGGTGCGCAAATGCTTCACGTATCGCCTCGGTGATGCTTTGTGGTCTGTGCTCATCGCTAGCTTTGGCAACAGGCTCACGCAAAAGAAAAGTCAGCGGCATGATGATGAATGCGAGCATGCCTGCGAGCAGATACAGCGCCTGCTGCCATCCCATGGCTGAGATCAGCTGCTGCTCGACAGGAATCATGGCGAACTGTCCGAAAGATCCGGCGGCACCCAGTATGCCAAAGGCCCAGGAGCGTTGTGTCATTGATGCAGTGCGCCCGATGATGCCAGTCAAAGCACCAAAGGCGGTGCAGGACAGACCAGCGCCTATGAGCACGCCAGAGCTGATGATGAACCAGTCGCTATTGTCGACCAGTGCCATGCAGAGCAGACCGGCCATATACAGCAAGGCACCCACAAAGACTACTCTGGCCGCACCCAGTTTGTCGGCCGCAATGCCGGCGAAAGGACCGAACAGACCCCACATCAGATTTTGCATGGCCATGGCGAGCGAATAGGTTTCGCGTGTCCATTCATGATGCTGAGAGATGGGATACAACCAGAAACCGAAGCCGTGGCGCACACCCATGGCAATCGAAAGTATCACCCCACTGGCAAAAAGTACGGTGTTTAGTTGAGGTGAGCGATCGGTCTTGAACATATCAGGCAGTATAAAAATTCTGACTGACAGTGTAACGCAAGGCCCTCAGGCCTTGCGTGTACAGCTTAGGCTCATGCCGTTTTCTTGGCAGCTTTTTTAGCGACCGCTTTAGGTGCAGCTTTTTTGGCTACAGCCTTTTTGGCGACCGCTTTGGGAGCGGCCGATTTACTGGCGGTTTTTGCAGCGCTCTTCGTTGCAGTTTTCGTGGCCGTTTTGGACGCTGTTTTTTTCACGGCCTTGCTGGCCACTTTTTTGGCCGGCACTTTGGTGTTGTCTTCAACATCGTCATCATCTTTGGCAGTCTTGCCGGCAGATTTACCTGGCGCCTTGGCTTTGCGCTCTTCGAACTCGAAGCTGACCTTGCCATCCTTGCCCTTGGCCAGAAATGCCTTGAAAGGACGACGCGTGCGCTGCGATACAAAGCCGGTCAGCAGATCAGTCTTGCCATCATTGAGCAGCTTGACCATTTGTTCCGGCAGAATTTCTTGCTGCAAGATGATGCGGCCGCTGCGGAAATCACAGGCCTTGGGTCGTGCCACTTGTTTTTCACACACATAAGCCAGACCCATTTCATACACGCCACTGCCGCATTTCGGGCAGGCGCCCAGCGGTGTCTGACCAGTAAAATCAACCGGCTCGGCGTTTTCATCATCCTCATTGCTCTGACCGAAGTCGAACTCAAGCTTGGAGTTTTTGATTTCTTCGTCGCGCGATATTTTCAGTATGGCGGCGAACGGGCGACCCATCTTTGAACGGAAGCCTTGCAGCGGGCCTATGGTGCGATTGGTCAGCAGTTCTTCGACT
>CAIQLE010000334.1 GCA_903872555.1 uncultured bacterium | reverse complement strand
CATGACTTTAGGAATGTCTTTGTAACGCACCAGACTGCGGCGTTCTTCGCCAAACTCACCGATCAGCACATTGTCAGCCGAGAAAACCCGCAGAGGCATCTTGGGTTGGTAAGTCGCCAGTGCATCGATATCAGGCAAATTGGGATAAGCCATCATCAGCATGAAGCAGATCAGCAAGAAGCCTATGGCGGCTATGCCCGACAGTACGCCGAACACGCTGAGGGCGACTTTGACTGGTGCTGGCAATTTGCCCGGACGCTCGCCTGTAGGCGCGTCCCCGTTCGGACTATTGGTATTCATTCAGGAAGGAGAAAGAAACTGCGTTGAGCTTGATGGCATTCATTATAACGGCAGGCCTGCCCTCGTCGCCTGATTCCTCAATTCCTGTGCACAGAGCAGAGAACTTTTCTGCCCGCACCGGGGATTCTGATAGACCTCAGCTTGTTTCATGTATTTGCGTAGGCATTTGACAACGGCAAAGTCAGTTTTCTTTACTTTTTGAAAACTGACTTGCTAGCATCGGCGGCTTATTTCTAAAACAGCCATCACATGGTCTGACGGAGCTTTCCCGCATGCTGTCTTTACGTCATTGGTTCGGTAGAAGGCAAGTGCCTGTGCTGGGCATCGATATCGGTGCAGGCGGCATACGCATCGTCGAGTTGGGACAAGCCAGTTCGGGGCTGCGTATTTTGCATTATGCCCATGAACCCATGCCCCATCCCTTGCAGAGGGATGGCAGTCTGGCTCCGTCCGAAGAGGTGGTGGCGGCACTCAGACGTGCCTTAAGGAAAAGCGGGACCCGCCTGCGAACAGCGGCACTGGCTTTGCCTTCAGGCAGTGTGATTAAAAAAACGCTGACCCTGCCCACGCCACGGTTTGAAGAAGAACTAGAAATGCAAGTTGAGGCTGAGGCCAGCCAGTCCCTGCCATTCCCAATGGAAGAGATCAGCCTGGATTTTGGAAATCTCGGACCTTCGCCGAATCATCCTGACAGTAGCGATGTGCTGCTAGTGGCTGCGCGCAAAGACAGAATTGAAGAGCGAGTCGCTCTGGCGGAAGCCGCCGGCATGAAAGCCCTGATCATCGATGTAGAGTCGCATGCACTGATGTCGGCCGTGGCCATGATGGATGGGCGCCGGGTTCAGCCGCCGGCAGAAACAGATCAGCCCGTACTGGTGCTGCAATTAGCTGCCGAGGGCAATCATTGTTACTTCATGCATCAGGGCGCGATGCTGTTTGAGCATGAGCTGGGACTGAGCCTGCCGAAAAAAGACGCGAAACGTGATGCCACAGCTTCAGTTGCAGCCATGACTGTGTTTCAGGAATCCCTGTGTCAGGAGTTAAGCCGCGCCCTGCAATTGTTCTCCACATCGGGCTTGCATGCTCCGGTGACCCGCCTCTATCTGGTCGGTGCTGATGCCATGGCCAGTGAACTGGTCGGGTGCCTGCAGAGCCGCTTAAGCCTGTCAGTCTCCGTGCCCGATCCTTTCGCTGAATTAGATGGCGCACAGGCGATTGCACAGGCAGATGCCTCGGCTTATTTGCTGGCATGCGGTCTGGCCATGCGGAGCTTTTACGGATGATGTATGTCAATTTGCTCCCCTGGCGTGAGGCGCAGCGATCAGAGCGCAAGCGTCAATTCAATCAACTCCTGATCCTGTGCTCCTTATCTGGTCTGGTCATCCTGATGATCGTCAGCGCCGTCAATGTTGGCAGGCTCGCCGCTCAGAGAGATCTGATTGACGTGCTCAGAACAGAAAATAATTTATTGGATAAGCGCATACATGCAGTCAATAGCCTGAGGCAGGACATAGAGTTACTAAAAGCGCGTCGCATGGCAGTAGAGCAACTGCAAACACGCCGTACCGAACCTGTGCATTGGCTGGATGAACTGACTGCGCGCGTACCCGTCGGGCTGGCATTGAAATCTTTGCGCCAGACCGATGTCATCTTGCTCTCGGGTGTGGCGCAATCGAATGCCCGCGTATCTGAATTTCTGCGCAATCTGGAGACGGGATCCGTCTGGCTGGGCAAGCCTGAGCTGATGGAAATTAAAGCTGCGCTGCTAGGTCAGGGGCGTGAGGCTAAAAAAATAGTTGAGTTCACGATCAGGCTCTTGCCCCCCGTTGTGCCTTCCGCACTCGGCGCACCCAGCGCACCCGGCGTAAAAGCGGAGAAGCCATGAAGCTGAATACTTCTTTGAACGGAGCGGGGTGGCGCGAATTTTTACAACAGTTTCGCGGACTGGAGGGTCGGCACCCGGCACTCTGGCCTGCGCTGCCACGTGCGCTTTGTGCTGTGGCAAGTCTGTTGGCGGTAGTGATGGTCGGCTGGTGGTTTGTCTGGACTGCGCAATGGGATGAGCTGGCTACCGATCAGCAAACAGAGCAGCGTTTACGTCAGGAGTTTCAGCTAAAAACACTTCAAGCGCAGAACTTCGAGCAGTTGCAGCAACAGAAACGCGATGTGCAGGCGCAAATTGATGAGCTTGGCCGTCAATTGCCGCGCAAGGCGGAAATGGATGCCTTGCTGTCGGAAATTAATCAGCTCGGTATGAATCGCGGCTTGCAATTTGAACTCTTCAAACCAGGTCAGGTTCAGCTGCATGAGCACTATGCTGAGTTGCCGATTGAAATCAGGTTGTCCGGCCCGTATCACGCGCTGGCCGGTTTTGTCAGTGATGTCGCCAATATGCCGCGCATAGTCACGCTGGACAAGCTGGTGATTTCTTCACAGCGTGATGGCGTTCAAAATTTTGAAAGTCTTGTGCATACCTTTCGTTACCTTGATCCCGAAGAAATCGCCTTGCAAAAACAGCAGGCAAATGAAAAGAAAAAGCAGATTCGCAAATGAAACATCAACGACTGCAGTCAGCCTTTTTATGGAGTCTGTGCATCTTACTCGCGGGCTGTGAAGCACAGGCCGACCGTGAGTTGCGGGCCTGGATGGAACAGACACGCCATCAGTCCTATGCGAAACCCGAAGCACTGCCGCCACCTGCCTCCAGTACCGGTTTTCGCTATGAAGCAGCAGGACGTGCCGATCCCTTTGAATTTCAGAAAATCACGGTCGGACTGAATGCTGACATCAAGGCCGGTGAGGGCATACAGCCCGATCTGGCCCGTCAGCGGGAAGCGCTCGAGTCTTTTCCGCTGGATAGTTTGCGCATGGTCGGCAGTTTGCGCCGTGCAGGGGATGTGGTGGCCCTGATAGAAGCAGAAAAAACAATTTATCAGCTGCGTCTGGGCGGCCATCTTGGACAGGATCTGGGCAAGGTCGTGAGTATCACGGACAGCGGCGTGGAGATTGACGAATTATTGCAGGACAGTAGCGGCCGCTGGAACAAACGCCGGTCGCAGTTGAAGCTGCAGGAGAAACGATGAAAATGAAATGCCTTAATGGCTTGCAGGCTTTGTTATACGCTCTATTGCTATGCATGATCTTGTGTGCTGCCAGCATATGCCACGCAGAGATGAATGCGATTGAAGGTATAGAGCTGGTGCGTGAGAGTCAGCAAGCTACTTTGCGCATACATTTGAAACAAAGCCTGACGGCCGAACCCAAAGGCTTTGTGATTAACCATCCGCCGCGCATCGTGCTGGATTTGCCCGGTGTGGTGAATGCGACTGCTGAGACCCGACATGCCATCGATACGGCAGACCTGAGATATATCGATATTGTTCAATCCGAAGGACGTACGCGACTGGTGTTCAATCTGAAGCGCTTGCGTACTTATACGACCGTCCTGAAAGACAGAGAGCTGTTGATCACTTTGGGCGAGAGCAGCAGCACCGCGTCCAGCGCAGAGAAATCAGCGGCCATTGCAAGCGACAGAAATGCCATTCTTGATATTGATTTCCGGCGCGGTGAATTCGACGCCGGCCGCATCATCATCGACCTGTCCAGGCCACAGTCTGCTATCGATGTGCGGCGTCAGGGGCAGTCGGTGATGGTGGATTTCATGAAAACCGATTTACCGGACATATTGCGGCGTAAGCTCGACGTGAAAGATTTCGGCACGCCTGTGCAATCCATCACCAGCAGCAGCCTGGGGGATATGGTGAGGTTGTCCATAGAGCCGCGCGGCCAGTGGGAACATCTGGCCTGGCAAACTGATCGCAGGCTGGTAATTGAAGTCAGGCCAGTCAAGCCGGAAGATAACAAGCCGGGAACACAACGGGGTTATCGCGGCGACAAACTGTCGCTGAGTTTTCAGAACATTGAAGTCCGTGCGCTGCTGCAAGTGATCGCTGATTTCACCGGACTGAATGTGGTGGCCAGCGACAGTGTCGGTGGCAGTCTGACCCTGAGGCTGAAAGATGTGCCCTGGGATCAGGCACTGGACATTGTGATGCAGGCGCGCGGTCTGGATATGCGGCGCAATGGGAATGTAATGTGGATCGCTCCCAAGGATGAGCTGCTGACCAAAGAAAGGCTGGAGCTGGAACAGCGGGCGCAAATTTCTGAGCTTGAGCCTTTGATCACAGAAACTTTTCAGCTGAATTACCAGAAAGCCGATGCCTTCCGTCAGGTCTTTGGCCTGGATGGACAGGCGACACGCGGCAGTATCTTGTCGCGTCGTGGCAGCGCATCGGCAGAGCCGCGCACGAATAAATTATTTGTCACCGACACTCCGAGCAAGCTGGAAGAAGTGCGCAAGCTGATACAGATTACCGATATACCTACACGGCAGGTCATGATAGAGGCGAGAATCGTCGAAGCCGATGACACCTTCAGCAAAAACCTTGGCGCCAAGCTAGGCTACGCTGATATGAATATTGCGCGCGGAACAGGCGAGGGCAACATCAATTTGCCCGGCTCAAGCCGATTGGCCATCACGGGTAATTACACGGGTGTGGGTGAACAAACCGGGGTGACTGAAAAAACTGCAAGTGCCTATAACAACACGCAATTTGTGAATCTTCCTGCGGCGAATATCAACGGCAATAACCCGGGTTCCGTCGGCATCAGTTTATTTTCTGCCGGCGCGAACCGCTTTCTTTATCTTGAGCTGTCAGCGCTCGAAGCAGAAGGCAAGGGCAAGATTATTTCCAGCCCGCGTGTGGTGACAGCAGATCAGCAGCCTGCATTAATAGAGCAGGGTGAAGAAATACCATATCAGCAGGCGACCAGCAGTGGCGCAACTGCGGTTCAGTTCAAGAAAGCCAATCTCAAGCTGGAAGTCACGCCGCAGATCACACCCGATGGCAACATCATCCTGATGGTCGATGTCGCCAAGGATTCACGCGGCGTGGCGGTGGGTACGGGGTTTGCGATCAATACCAAGCATGTAAAGACCAATGTGCAGGTCGACAATGGCGGCACTGTCGTACTGGGTGGGATATTTACGCAAACTCAGCGCGACAGTCTGGCTAAGGTGCCTTTTTTTGGTGATTTACCGCTGATTGGTTACCTCTTCCGCAACAGCAGCCGTATCAATGATCAGACCGAACTGCTGATTTTTATAACGCCCCGTATCGTGACGGATACGGCAGCGGCGCACTAGGCAAGGATCAGCACCTGAGCTCTCTTGCCTTGCACTGAATGCAGGCAGGTCGGATGAGATAAACTGTTGCCTTTCCGGGGTTCAGTCCCCCTAGAGCGCTCAGCATGCTGAATCCAACATCCAACATTTTTCTGGTCGGCCTCATGGGGGCCGGCAAAACCACCATAGGCCGTGCGCTCGCAAAGAAGCTCAACCTGCGGTTTGTGGATGCAGACCAGGAGATCGAAGCGCGTACCGGCGCCTCCATACCGCTGATATTTGAAATCGAAGGCGAAGCCAGTTTTCGTCAGCGTGAAGCGGATGTGATCCGTGATCTGACGGCACAGCAGGGTATCGTGCTGGCGACCGGCGGCGGTGCTGTTCTGAACGAGGAAAGCCGGCGCTATCTGCGTGAGCGCGGCACAGTCGTGTTTTTGCGTGCATCTGTAAACAGCATCTTGCAGCGTACCAGCCATGATAAAAATCGTCCCCTGCTGCAGACGGCTGATCCCAGAGCGCGCATAGAAGAATTATCGCGCCAGCGTGCGCCCTTCTATCAGGAAGTGGCGCACATTATTATCGAAACCGGGCGGCCGAATGTGCAATCGGTCGTGCAATCAATTTTGTCGCAGCTTGCCCCCGCCACTGTCTCGCCTGAAGCTGATTCAGTGCAGGACAGCACCAACCCGACTTCCGCCTAGGACTATGACGTCTTCAACTTCTGTCTACGCCAAACTGAGTGTCGATCTCGGTGAACGCAGTTACCCCATCGTGATCGGCCGCCACTTGCTGGAAAGCGCAGATTTCGCGCCTTACATACCCGGTAGCCGTGTGGCGATCGTCACCAATACCACCGTCGCGCCTCTGTATCTTGAACGTCTGACTGACATGTTGCAGGCAGCGGGCAAGCAATGCATACCGGTGATTTTGCCCGATGGCGAAGAAGAAAAAAATATCGCTAATCTGATGCGCATCTTTGATGTGCTGCTTGAACATAAATGTGACCGGAAAATTACCCTGCTCGCTCTCGGCGGTGGCGTGATCGGTGACATGACGGGTTTTGCGGCAGCGACCTATATGCGGGGTGTACCTTTCGTACAGGTGCCGACTACTTTGCTGGCGCAGGTGGATTCTTCAGTCGGCGGCAAGACCGCCATCAATCATCCTCTGGGCAAGAATATGGTGGGTGCTTTTTACCAGCCACAGGCGGTGCTGGCGGATACGTCAACGCTGTCTACTTTGCCGCAGCGTGAACTCTCGGCCGGTATGGCGGAAGTGATCAAGCATGGTGCCATTATTGATGCTGAATTTTTCCGCTGGCAGGAAGCGAACATTGATAAATTAATGGCGCGTGATGATGCCGCACTGGCTTATGCGATACAACGTTCTTGCGAAATCAAGGCGGATGTTGTCCGACAAGATGAGCGCGAAGGTGGTCTGCGCGCCATTTTAAATTTTGGCCATACCTTTGGTCATGCGATAGAAGCAGGTCTCGGCTATGGTGAATGGCTGCATGGCGAAGCCGTCGGATGCGGCATGGTGATGGCTGCGGATTTATCCACCCGTCTGGGCTATCTGGCGCCAGAAGACAAGGATAGGATCATCGCTCTGGTCAAAGCGGCTGGCCTGCCGGTGGTGGCACCCGATCTGGGCGAGGATCGCTGGCTGGAACTGATGGAAGTCGACAAGAAAAACGAAGGTGGCCAGATCAAATTCATACTCTTAAAGCCACTAGGTCAGGCGCTGATCAGCAGCGTTCCGTCGGATCTGCTGAAGGCCACACTGGCCGCCTGCGTGAAAGCCTGACATGAGCCAAATTTTTGAAGCTGCGCTGGCACCCTATGCCGCACGTTCGACCACTTCTCCCGGACGTGGCTTTGCCGAATCCGCATCGGATACGCGCAGTGAATTTCAGCGTGACCGTGACCGGATTATCCACTCGACTGCATTTCGTCGCCTGGAATACAAGACTCAGGTTTTTGTGAACCATGAAGGCGATCTGTTCCGTACCCGTCTGACACACAGCATAGAAGTGGCACAGATTGCGCGTTCACTGGCGCGCAATCTGCAGCTGAATGAAGATCTGGTGGAGGCAATTTCACTGGCCCATGATCTGGGCCACACGCCTTTTGGTCATGCGGGTCAGGATGCGCTGAACGCCTGCATGAAAGATTACGATGGCTTTGAACATAATCTGCAAAGCCTGCGTGTGGTGGATAAACTGGAGCAGCGTTACGGTGCATTTGATGGTCTGAACCTGATGTTTGAAACGCGCGAAGGCATACTCAAACATTGTTCATTGCCCCATGCGCAGCAGCTGGGAGACATAGGCCTGCGCTTTATAGAAAAGAAGCAGCCGAGTCTGGAAGCGCAGATCGCCAATCTGGCAGATGAAATCGCCTACAACAATCATGATATTGATGACGGGTTGCGTTCGGGTTTGATCAGCGTTGAACAGCTGCAGGAAGTCGCTTTGTATGAACGTCACCGCGCTGAAGTGGAAACACTCTTTCCAGGAATTTCAGGCAGGCGCGCCATCAATGAGACCGTACGTCGCATGATCAATGCGCTGGTTGTCGATCTGATTGATACATCGCGTGCGAATATTCAGGCCGCTGGCGTGAAGTCGCTGAATGACGTGCGCAATGCGCCGCCCTTAGTCGCATTCTCCGAGGGCATGAAACAGGAAGCTCAGGCATTGAAACGCTTCCTGCGCCACAATTTATATCAGCACTACTTAGTCAATCGCATGACCAGCAAGGCCAGACGCATCGTGACGGATTTGTTTGGTATCTTCATCAGCGGTCCTCAGCTATTGCCGCCGGATTATCAGACAGCCTCCGGCGATGTGAGTGTGCAGGCGCGCAAGGTTGCCGACTATATTGCCGGCATGACGGACCGCTATGCCATGCGCGAATACCGTCGCCTGTTTGCTGTGGACGAAATTTAAGAGCCTCGATCTCGTAGAGCGATAGCAAGCCGGCAGCGGTTTGCAGTACGGGACGTACT
>CAIQLE010000333.1 GCA_903872555.1 uncultured bacterium | reverse complement strand
TCCTTCCGTAAGCGGGCAGAGGTGGTCTATGGCTGATGCCCCCCCACAGCTGCAGGCTTTGACTAAGACTCATGTTCAGCCGCAGATGATGGATATTCAGTTGGCTTACGCTATGCCTGAACAGCCCTTTCTGGTCGATCTCACCGTACCGGTCGGGACCACGCTCGAGCAGGTGATTCAGGCCAGCGGCGTACTGCAGCTTTATCCCCAGATCGTTCTGGCCACGGACAAAACTGGCATTTTTGGCAAGATCAGGGCGCTCGATACCGTGGTGCGTGACGGCGACAGGGTGGAAATCTACCGCAGCCTGCAAGCCGACCCCATGGAGTCGCGCCGTCGCCGCGCAAGGCACAAAGCCGCCAGTTCCGGGGGCAAGCCGGGTTCTGTATAATTCGCTTTTGCGCCTACAGGAATCCCTATGCGTCTCCTCCAGAAAGCACTCACCTTCGATGACGTGCTGCTCGTGCCAGCTTACTCGGCCATTCTCCCTAAAGACACTTCGCTGCACACTCGTCTGACCCGCAACATCTCTTTGTCTATACCGCTGGTATCGGCCGCGATGGACACAGTGACGGAAGCACGGCTGGCGATTGCCATTGCTCAGGAAGGTGGCATAGGTATCGTCCACAAAAATCTGACCGCCAAAGAGCAGGCGCGTGAAGTCGCCAAGGTCAAACGGTTTGAGGCCGGTGTGGTGCGTGACCCGATTACTATTCCCCCGACCATGAAGATACGCGAAGTGATCGCGCTATCGCATCAGCATGGCATCAGCGGTTTCCCTGTGGTCGAAGGCAAAGTGGTGGTGGGCATTATCACCAACCGCGATCTGCGCTTCGAAGAAGAACTCGATGCAGAAGTGCGCGCCAAGATGACGCCGCGCGAAAAGCTGGTCTTCGTTAAAGAAGGCTCTGATCCATCCGAAGCCAAGCGACTGATGAACAAGCATCGCTTAGAGCGCGTGCTGGTCGTCAACGATGCCTTTGAATTGCGCGGCCTGATGACCGTCAAAGACATACAAAAATCCACCGAGCACCCAAACGCTTCCAAGGACGAGCAAGGCAAGCTGCGCGTAGGCGCTGCCGTCGGTGTCGGCCCGGACAATGATGAACGTATTGAATTGCTGGTAGCCGCTGGTGTGGACGTAGTGGTGGTCGATACCGCGCACGGTCATTCTCAGGGCGTGCTGGACCGCGTGAAATGGGTCAAGCGCCGCTTCCCGCATGTGGATGTCATCGGCGGTAATATCGCCACAGCGGAAGCTGCCAAGGCCTTGCTGGATGCAGGTGCTGATGCCGTCAAAGTGGGCATAGGCCCCGGCTCCATTTGCACAACGCGCATCGTCGCCGGCGTGGGCGTGCCGCAAATTACCGCGATCTCGAATGTGGCTAAAGCACTCGAAGGCACAGGCGTACCCTGTATCGCCGATGGTGGCATACGTTTTTCTGGTGATATTTCCAAGGCACTCGCCGCAGGTGCATCAACTGTCATGATGGGCAGTATGTTTGCCGGCACTGAAGAAGCACCGGGCGAAGTGATTCTGTTTCAGGGCCGCAGTTATAAATCCTATCGTGGCATGGGCAGTCTGGGTGCGATGGCCGATGGTTCTGCAGACCGCTATTTTCAGGATGCTGCGAATAACGCCGACAAGCTGGTGCCGGAAGGTATTGAAGGCCGTGTGCCTTACAAGGGCAGCGTGCTGGCAATTCTGTATCAGCTGGTCGGCGGCGTCCGTTCCTCCATGGGCTATTGCGGTTGCGCCACCATCGAAGATCTGAACAAAAAAGCCCAGTTCGTTGAGATTACCTCAGCAGGCATGCGCGAATCACATGTGCATGATGTGCAGATCACCAAAGAAGCGCCTAACTACCGCGCAGATTAATTGTCATAGCAAGCAACTCAGGCGGCAGCGATGCCGCCTGAATTTTTTTAGAGATTGTTCTTAGCTCCCATGCATTCCAAGATAATCATCCTTGATTTCGGTTCCCAAGTGACTCAGCTGATCGCACGTCGTGTGCGCGAATCCGGCGTCTTCTCCGAAGTCCATCCCTATGACGTCAGCGATGAATTCATTCGCGGCTCAGGTGCAGCCGGCATCATTCTTTCCGGTGGCCCCAGTTCCGTCACGGAAGGCGATACACCACGTGCTCCGCAAGCTGTCTTCGAATTAGGCGTGCCGGTACTGGGCATCTGCTATGGCATGCAGACCATGGCAGCGCAGCTGGGTGGCAAGGTTGAGAATGGCAAAGTGCGTGAATTCGGTTACGCCGAAGTCAGGGCGCGCGGCCATACCGCACTGCTGAAAGATATCAATGACTTCGTGACGCCGGAAGGTCATGGCATGCTCAAAGTCTGGATGAGTCATGGCGATAAAGTCATTGATATGCCGCCCGGTTTTAAACTCATGGCATCCACCGATAGCTGCCCTGTGGCAGGTATGGCAGATGAAGCGCGCAAGCTGTACGC
>CAIQLE010000332.1 GCA_903872555.1 uncultured bacterium | reverse complement strand
CTATGCAATTCTTCTTACCGAGTTATGCTAGATAACGCAACTTGATGAGCATGAATAACTTATCAATACATGAGCATTATCGATTGATGATCTGCCTGTATCTATCCAATATATCGCTGATCAAGACATTGAATTTATACAATTCTTCATCGATATCGGAGAGCGACCTGCGCAAGCAGAGCAATGCTATCGCCGACTACTAGAATTTAATTTTCTGGTTCACCGATACGGATCAGGCCTTGTTTGTTTAGAGCCGGGATCAGACAGAATAAGCTACTCGGTCATGGTCAAAATTGTGCCTGAATTGACAGGACTAGCATTAGCTGAAATTTTGGATAAAGCAGTCGCGCAGGCTTGCTGGGTTAAGGAACATTATTTATCAGAGCAGGCTGACGAAAAGGCGGTATCACCACAGCTTTCACCGCTCGCATAGTGATTACTTAAATAAAAAAATAAATCACTGTAAGCCAAATCACTTCGAGATAAATCAATGCGAACTTATTCACGGTAGCTATTTTTTGGTATCGAGACGCTGCTCAACACACGCCATGGTACGTTCCCAGAAAACCTTGCCGCTGCCACCATAGCGCGAGGGCAGACGCAGCATGCGCTGATGCGTGCTGGCGAGGGAATCACGCCGTGCTTCATTCATCAGGCCCAGCTTATCGAGGGTCAGATAGGCTTCGCAATTAGCATCAATTTCACTGCGCTCTGAGTCGGTTGCATGGGCGCACTCGTGATAAAAAACGAAATCCGACATATAGGGATCGCGCTCAATCATGGCTTTGAAGACGACATTATCAAAAAAGATGACAGGCCAGCCCTCTGCATCAGGGCGCACTACAGCGGCCGCTCCGCCGAGTTGGGGGTGACGGTCGCCGATTGCCCCATCACCCAGCCAGACTTCTTTTACGATGTGATGTTGTCCGTCACGTTCCAGCGTACATTGGACTTCAACCCCATCGGTTCTCTCAAAAGACCATGCCGGATCACTCGCTGCTAACAGACCAAGCAAGAGGATGGCTGTGCGCAGGTGTGTTGATTTCATAATAAGCTTGCTCAATTACGAAAGCCGGCAACAGGCAAGGCCGGCACGTTGGCAAACTGTTCAGGTACTTTGCCTGAGAGTGTTTCAAGGAAGGCGACGATGTGATGTACATCTTCATCGCTCAGCTGTTTGCCCAGTTGCAGCCTGCCCATCACGCGCACGGCATCATCGAGCTTGGCGACGGAGCCATCATGAAAATACGGCGGTGTCATGGCGACGTTGCGTAACTGTGGCACCTTGAAGATGTACATATCTTCCGGTTTTTGTGTGTCATGGAATTTGCCCATGTCACGCCCTTTCAGCAGAGGCATTTCTACGCTGCCGGTGGCGAGCCAGTAATCTTCGGTCAGTCCGAATTTCTGGAAGCTTTGTCCTCCCACCGTTGAGCCATTGTGGCAGCCGGCGCAGCCTACGCTCATGAATTTTTCCAGACCGATCTTGGCTTCTTTGCTGATGGCCTTTTGATCGCCTTTCAGATAACTGTCAAAAGCTGCAGGGGTGAGCAGGGTGCGTTCGTAGGCGCCAATGGCCTCAGCCCAGTGTTCAGCTGAGATCGCGTCTTTCTCGTTCGGGAAGGCACGCTCGAAAGCAGACTGATAGCCCAGATTGCGCAACTTGACTTCAACTTCTTCATAGCTCTTGTTGCCATAAGCCAGAGGACTGAGCAGTGCTTTCATGGCTTGCTCTTCGACACTCACACGATTGCCGCCATAATGCTGGGCAATCAGCAGCGGGGTATTGAAAACAGTCGGTGCATTGCGTGGCAATTTCTGACCGTGTATGCCGACAGATAAAGCCAGCGAATCTGCACCGTGATAAGACGGGTTATGGCATGCAGCACAGCTGATGCGT
>CAIQLE010000331.1 GCA_903872555.1 uncultured bacterium | reverse complement strand
GTTCATTTTCATGACCCGGCAAGGTTTGTATGACGATCTCGCCTTTGCTGCGCAATTCGGCAATCAGGTTCAACAAGGCGGGCTCATGACCCCAGGGCGCGCGTACCGCACTCGCGGGCTCAGCACCGGGCAACAGACGAGCCAGTTCGCGCAGGTCCATAGAGAAGCCGGTGGCAGGACGGGCGCGGCCAAAAGACTCACCCACATGATCATAACGGCCACCACGCGCCACCGCATTCGGCAGGCCTGGCACATACAGCGCAAACATGACGCCGCTCTCGTACTGATAGCCCGTCAGATCGGCAAGGTCGATATTGATGCGTACCTCACCCGCAGCCTGCGCCAGCGTAGCGATCTGATCCAGCGTGGCAAATATGGCCGGTTTAGCTGGCAGTAATTTGCGCGCACGGTCCAGCACTTCCATACCGCCATGCAAAGTAGACAAAGCCAGCACAGCATCACGCACCGTCGCTGAAAATTTTTCGCTCAGCGCCTGCAGGCCGGGCAAATCTTTGGTGCGCAACAACGCAATCACTGCAGCCTGCTGCTTCAATGCCTCTGGGTCATCCTCCAGCACCGCATGCAAGATGCCGGCATGCGAGAGATCGAGCGTGATGTCGGTCAGACCAGCCAGTTTGAGCGAAGCCAGAGCCAGCGTCTGTATTTCTGCATCGGCTTCAAGTCCGGCATGACCGTAGATCTCTGCACCTATCTGCAGAGGCTCACGCGTGGCATGAAAACCGGAAGGACGTGTATGCAATACATTACCTGCATAGCAGAGGCGTGTGACGGAGGAACGGTTCAGCAAATGTGCATCGATACGCGCCACCTGAGTCGTCATGTCAGCACGCAGTCCCATGGTGCGGCCAGAGAGCTGATCGACCAGTTTAAACATGCGCAGATCCATGTCGACGTCATGCACAGGCATCAGCGAATCCATGTATTCCATCATGGGCGGCATGACGAGCTCATAACCGTAGCGGCGGAACTGATCCAGCAGCGCACGGCGCAGCTCTTCCGTCTTGCGCGCTTCAGAGGGCAAAACATCAGCAACGTTTTCAGGAAGTAGCCAGTTGGGCATAGCGGGAATCAGCGTTCATCAGGGTTCATAAGGAGTCATGGTTCAGCACATGTCGCACTGAACCACGCATCAGGTTTACTTGCGTGCACCGCCAGGTGCTTTGAAGTACTTGAGGAACTCCGAGTTGGGATCGATCAGCAAGACATCACTGCGTGTTTTGAAACTTTCGCGATAGGCCTCAAGGCTGCGCGTAAATTTGTAGAATTCAGGATTCTGACCAAAGGCCTGCGCATAGGTGCGCGCTGCCTTGGCGTCACCTTCACCGCGTATGGTTTCGGCCTGACGATAAGCCTCGGCCAGAATAACGGTACGCTGACGATCGGCATCGGCACGGATTTTTTCAGATTCAGCAGCACCCGTGGAACGTAATTCATTCGCCACACGCGCACGTTCAGATTTCATGCGCTCATAGACGGAATTGTTGATCTGCTCAACGTAATCCACACGCTTCAGGCGCACATCCACAATCTGTCCGCCAATTTGCTTGACCTCAGTCGCGACCTTGGCGTGTATGGCATCCATTACCTTGCCACGCTCACCGGAGATCACTTCGCGCACGGTGCGTTTGGTGATTTCATCATTCAGCGCAGCCTTGACGATCTGCGCCATACGATCTTGTGCACGACGCTCATCACCGCCGAAGCTGATGAAATACAGACGCGGATCGACAATGCGCCATTTGACGTAAGCATCGACCAGGATGTTTTTCTTTTCTGCAGTGATGAAACGATCAGGCTCTGGCGTATCCAGGGTCAGAATGCGCTTGTCGAGAAAAATCACATTCTGGAAAGGCGGCGGCAGCTTGAAGTGCAGACCAGGCTCTTTAATGACGGCCTTGACTTCACCTAAGGCGAACACAATAGCGTACTGGCGCTGATCCACCAGGAACAGGGTCGACATCGCGATCGCCAGAGCGATCAGGGATGCGATCACATAAGAGAGCAGTCGGTTCATTAACGTGTCTCCCTGTCACGTGAGCTGCGGCTGTCGCGGGCGCGATCACGCAGGCGCGCATCGTTGGCTGGCACTGTATCTGCTGCAGATGGCGCTACTGGTGCAGGCTGCAGGCCGGCCGCTGATTCTGCTGCGGTCTGTGCAATCAGTTTATCGAGTGGCAGATAGATCATGCTGTTATTAGATTTGGTGTCGACCATGATCTTGGTCGTGCTGCTGAAAATCTGCTGCATAGCATCGATGTACATGCGGTCACGCATCAGCCCCGGGGCCTTCTGGTATTCGACCAGAATTTTGGAGAAGCGTGAGGCCTCGCCTTCAGCATTCGCAATTACGCGCGCCTTGTAACCTTCGGATTCCTGCAACAGACGGGAAGCCGCACCACGTGCCTTGGGCACCACATCATTGGCATAGGCCTGCCCTTCATTCTTCTGGCGCTCGCGGTCCTGACCTGCCTTGACAGCATCATCAAACGCGGCCTGCACCTGTTCAGGTGGCTGCACTGCCTGCATGGTGACATTCGTCACCAGCACACCGATGCGATAGCGATCCAGTATCTGCTGCATCAGGGCGCTGGTATCGAAGGCGACTTTCTCACGGCCTTCGTAGAGCACGAAGTCCATCTTGGCCTTGCCGACGATTTCACGGATGGCGGTTTCAGCGACTTGCTTGACGGTTTCTTCCTGATCGCGGTTATTGAAGACCCAGTCTGATGCATCTTTCAGTCGATACTGAACGGCGAATTGGATGTCGATGATGTTTTCATCATCTGTCAGCATCAGGGATTCACGGGCGAGCTTATTACGCACATTGCTGCGATAGCCCACTTCCACCGTGCGCACCTGCGACAGGTTGACGATTTCATGGGTCTGTATGGGATAAGGCCAGCGCCAGTTGAAACCGGGCTGTGTGGCATGGCTGAATTTGCCAAAGCTC
>CAIQLE010000330.1 GCA_903872555.1 uncultured bacterium | reverse complement strand
CGGATTGCAGGCGCAGGAATTCAAAGGTCTGAATCATGAGACTCAGGGCACACAGACATTCCAGTGCTCTCGCGGCACGGTAGAGGCTGTTCATTTACCAGTCCATCGCAGGCGAGGTGAGGACGGCCATGTCTTCAGTGGGCTCTTTCAGCGGCGGCACCAGCCTGAGCTGGAACTGAAACTGGCTGATTTGTCCGTTCTGTGCAGAGAGGAGTTCACGTGCCAGTCGGCTCACCAGTTGGTAAGTCACCAGCTCGCGCACATCTTTATCATCGGGCAGGGTCTGTATATCCGCACTCAGATGGTCAACCAGATTCTGATTCGCCAGCATCAGGTTGTTGCGCGGGTTGTGCAGCAGTTCGCTCAGATGGAATGGGGCGCGCGGCATGAACACGGTCCATGTCTGCCATTGCCCATGCATGTCCAAAGTGCGCAGGAACAGTCTGGGCTGAACACCAAAGCCATGGTAAAAGCGCCAGTTGGGGAAGAAACTGCGTAACAGGAACAGCCAGGGACCGGAAATCACGCGACCACGCAGCACCAGACTGCCGAGCAGAAAAAGGAAGTAAGCTGAAATAAGCAGCAGGCTGAGTGTTTGTAAGGTGGTCATGCGGGGCAGGGCGGGCTCCTGAGGTTGCTGGAGGGGCTGCAAAATGAAAAGTTTACCTAAATTCGCCTTACCTGAGGGCACTAGATTAAACTGGCGGCTGTGTCATATGGGAGGTTATTGATGGATCTGGCGATGATTGAGCCACGCCACTGGGTGCTGCTGGTATTTATTCTGTCTGCGTTGTATGCGCATTTGCGCGGCAAGGTGCGTTTTGGGATGGTGCGCGCTCTGACGGATTTCACGGTATTGCTGGCACCGGTGAATGCATTGATGTATCTGTTTTCCCGGACCAAGCGATCCGCCTATATCAATACACAAGATTTTCCGGAGCTGGCGCCGCTGCAGGAGCACTGGCAAGTCATACGCGATGAGGCGCTGGCACTGGCCGAAGGCGGGCAGATCCGCGCGGCTGCAACGTATAACGATATTGGTTTCAATTCTTTTTTCCGCACGGGTTGGAAGCGCTTCTATCTGTGCTGGTATGGCAAAGAGCTGCCATCGGCCATGGCGCAATGCCCTAAGACGCTGGCACTGTTAAAGCAGATCCCGACCATCAAGGCGGCGATGTTTGCCTCTTTGCCACCGGGCGCCACGCTGGTGCGTCATCGTGATCCGTATGCGGGCTCGCTGCGTTATCACCTGGGTTTGTTCACACCGAATGATCCGGGCTGTTACATCGATGTCGATGGTCAGCGCTATCACTGGAAAGATGGCGAAGCGGTGATGTTCGATGAAACCTTTATTCACCACGCCAGCAACACCACGGATCAGCAGCGTGTGGTGCTGTTCTGCGATGTGGAGCGTCCGCTGTGGACAGCACCTATGCGCTGGTTCAATCGCCTGTTTGCGAAATATGTGATTTCTGCCGCCTCTTCACAAAATGAAGAAGGCGAGGCGATAGGCGGGCTGAATAAATTCTTCAGCGTGGCTTATAAGCTGCGGGTGCAGACCAAGAAGCTGAAGGCCAGCAATCGTTTCATGTACTACCTCACCAAATGGATGGCCATTCTTGGTTTGCTATGGCTGCTGTTTTGGTAACAAGAACAACTAGGGTGCATGAATGAACCGTATGTTAAAACGCGCTTTGTTGTTACTGCTGTGTGGACTCAGCTTGAATGCACACGCTGAATGGACGCGTGTAGCCAATTTTGAGCGCGCTGAATTTTACATCGACAAAAAAACCATCAACATCAAGGGTGATCAGCGCGAGGTGTGGAGCATGATGAACTATCACTCGCCGCAAATGGATTCCAAGAATCATATTTTTCGATCCACCCGATCGATGCTGCAGATGGAATGCCCCAGCCGATATGCGCGTGTGATTCACACTGCGTATTTCACAGACTTTATGTTGCGCGGTGAAGAAATCGGCAAGATGGGTGCGCTGCCGCGCTGGGAGCCGGTGCCGTCAGATTCGCCCATGAACGAGATTCTTGATCTTGTCTGCCGTTCGTGATCTGACCGGTGGCTTACGCTGGCATCTGCGTGCCCTTTTACTGAGAAGACGCTGGCGCCAGACCATCACACATATCGCTGAATGGCTGGCCACGACCCGGCCTGCTTCACAGACTTTGCTGCTGATCGGTGGCAGCGCAGGCTGGATGATGTCTGACGTGTGGTTGCAGCGCTTTAAGCAGATTCATCTGATTGATATTGATCCACTGGCACCTCATCTGTTTCGCCTGAATCATGGTCGTGCACTGCGTGCCTCGGGCACTCAACTGAACTTTATTCACATGGACGGTCTGGCGGGGCTGGATGCTTTGCTTGCTGCACATCCTGAGGCGACGATATTTTTTGATAATGTGCTGGGTCAGCATGTGTATCGCGTGCATGACTTTGACCAGGCGGAAGCCGACTTGAAGCGTGTAGTAGGGAGCTTGCAAGGACGCGACTGGGGCAGTGTGCATGATGTGTTTTCCGGCCCATCTGATCCCATGAAAGTGCCGCCGCAGCCGCAACAGGTATTTGAAGTCACCCGCACTGCTGAGGGTCTGTCAGTTGAAGGTTTGCGCGATACGGCTTTGCATTTGCGTCTGCTGGCTCAGGTGGGGGGTAAGGATGAATGGATGGATCATGTGACTTCGGGGGTGTTCCCTGTCGGGACCACGGGTCGGCTGATTGCCTGGCCTTTTCGCCCTGAGTATGCCCACTGGCTATATGCAGGCTGGCACGGCTCTCTGGACTAAAGTTTCAGTCCGTCGAGTCGATACGTCTCACAGATAAACCGTCTGCGTTGCAGGCACTGCTTTTTAATGAAGGATACGAATGAAACGCCATCTGTTTGCTTTGCTGATCGCCAGCCTGAGTGTGTCTCCTGCATTTGCCGGCGCACACGTGCCCTGGGAATACGACGGTGACAGTGGCCCTCTCAAATGGGGCGCGATAGATCCGAACTTCAAGAGCTGCGGCGTGGGCAAGCGTCAGTCGCCTATCAACATCGAAACCCGTGATGCAGAAAAAGGTGGCCTGAAGCCGATTCAGTTCACTTACCTTGCGGGACCGGCCGAGGTCGTCAACAACGGCCATACGATACAGATCAATCTGCCTAATTCAGGCAGTGCACGCTTTGATGGTATGGAATACAAGCTGGCGCAGTTTCACTTTCATACGCCGAGTGAAGAAAAAATAGACAGCATGGCGCAGCACATGGTGGCGCACTTGGTGCATCGCGCAGGGGATACCCGTCTTGCTGTGGTGGCAGTTATGTTCAAACTGGGCAAAGAAAACAAGGCCTTGAAACCTATTTTTGATAACTTGCCGCAAAAAGAAGGTCTGACGGCGCAGTTAAATGAATTTAATCCGGCTGATTTGCTGCCGGGTGATCCGACGTATTTTGCGTATGTGGGTTCTTTGACCACGCCGCCTTGTACCGAAGAAGTGAAGTGGCATGTGATGCGCACACCCTTAGAGATTTCGTATGCGCAGCTGGCGGCTTTCAAGAAGCTTTACAAGATGAATGCGCGTCCGGTGCAGCCTTTGAATGGCCGTCGGGTGCAGATGCTGACGCAGCCTTAAGAGCTGCAAACCCAGATAGCGACCTAAGGAGACAGACGCTTAGATTTTTTCCAGCGACTGGTGCAGTCGCAGTAATTTTTCTTGCAGGCCGGGACGTGATTCCATCATTTCGGCATTGCCCACCAACTGTCTTTTTGGCATAGGCTCTGCCTGTGAAGCTTGCATTGATGTGGATGGACTCAAGATCCATGTAATCGTAAGTAACAAACCCAGCAAGAACCACATGATCCACGCACTGCCTGCGGGCAGTGTGCCCAGCTGAGTGAGATTGCCGAAATCACTCAGCCAGCCTGACCAGTTCAGTCTTAACCACCAAAGCACATTGCCTTGTGTTTTGCAGGTCCAGACAAAGGAGATACTGAAAGTCAGCCAGTGTGCAAGCAGCAAGAAGCCGGGCAGGCGATAAGTCTTATTCATTCGTGATGCGTTATTTCAATGCAGCGGTCAGTTTTTCACTGAGTGATTCAGCGATCTGCATGCGCAGTTTGGATGTTTCGTGAATTTCCTGTTCGCTGCGATAGGCATTGGATACCAGTTCGGAAGCCAGGCTGCGCACGCCTTCGATTTCTGATTCGAGTGACGTGATACGTTCTTGCAGTGTTTTCTTCTCTTGCAGCTTGCCGCTGATTAAGCGTATCGCGGCATGCACCTGAGACCAGGCTTGTAGGCGAGGGTCACTGATTTTCAGACTCTCAAACACATCCTGCATGGATTCACCAATGTCCACCAGCGCATCGGTGGTTAATTCATCCATAGGTTCTGATAGCTTGATGTCATGTTTGACATGATCATTAATCGAGATCACCTGACCGGCTGCTTCGCTCCAGCCAGCTGTGGGCTCAAAACGCATCATGGTGGGTTTAGTCGAGGACTTTGCCATTTCAGAAACCTTTTAAATAAGAAAATGTTTGGCTTTTCAGAAAAGTCTGATTTATACTAAAAGTTATATTATGGCAAATTTTCCCTTGTAGCAATGTAAATTTTACGAATAGCCAGAAAAATCAATAGCTT